>JBGTKH010000065.1:0-25641 GCA_041744735.1 Pirellulaceae bacterium
GGCGGGCAGCCACCGCTTCGGCCGCGGCCGTGGCTGGCGGTGGGCATGCTCTGCTGGCGCGAGATGGTGCGCTTCTTCCGCCAGCGCAACCGCGTCGTGGGAGCGATCGGCCAGCCGTTGCTGTTTTGGCTGCTATTCGGCGCCGGGTTTGAGCGATCGTTTAGCGTTTCAGCCGGCAGCGAGTCGGGGCCGAGCTACTGGGCGTATTACTTTCCCGGCACGCTCGTACTGATTCTGCTATTCACCGCGATTTTCACCACAATTTCGATTATTGAAGACCGCCGCGAAGGATTTTTGCAGTCGGTGCTAGTAGCGCCGATTCCGCGCTGGTCGATGGTGCTGGGGAAATTGCTGGGCGGCACGCTCATCGCGCTGGTGCAAGGGTTGATCTTTTTAGCATTGGCGCTAACCTTGAACGTAGAGTTTCACGTACTGAACACCGCCGCGTTAGTGGTGTTGATGTTTGTTTCGGCGCTGGCCCTGACGGGATTGGGGTTCGTGATCGCTTGGCGGATGGAGTCCACACAGGGCTATCACTCCATTATGATGTTGGTGCTGATGCCCATGTGGTTACTGTCCGGCGCGTTTTTTCCATTGCCGGCGTTGACCGCGGATTCGACGTGGATTCAGGTGGTCATGCATTGGGGAATGCGCGTCAATCCGGTTACGTACTGCGTGGCCGGCGTGCGGCAGTTGTTGTTTGCCGAAGCCCCGTCGCCCGCGTTTTGGATGCCCAATTTAACGGTTTGTTGGACGGTCGCGCTGTTGTTCGCGGCCGTCACGTTCGCAGCCTCGTGCCTAATCGCCGGTCAGCGGACATCGGGAGATTTATTATGAGCAAGACCCTTGTGGCTGGACTGGCGATTTTGTTCTTTGCCGGCGGCGCATTGTCAATCGTCACGGCCGTGGCCATCAGCGCTCGTTCGACGTCGACGGCGCCGCCAGACGCTGAGTCGAAGAACGTGAACCAGAGCTATTTGGAACCGCCCGAGACCAACGAAGATTGGCTCGCGAAGTACATCTTGACCGAACGCAGCGGCCGCCACTTCAACTCGCAGGAATTGGATGGGCAGGTGTCCGTGACGAGTTTCTTCTTCTCCAATTGTCCGTCCGCCTGCCGATTACAGAATCTGAAGACCAAAGAGTTGGTCGAGGAGTTTGGTTCACGCGGTGTCAAGTTCGTCAGCATCACCTGCGATCCAGTCAGCGACAGTCCCGCGCGGCTGCGCGAGTACGCGAAGATGCTTGACGCGCCCGACGACAGTTGGCTGTTTCTGACCGGCAACATGCAGTACATTACCCGCATCGGCGGCGAGGTCTACGGAATGCATGTCGATAAGGCCGTGCACTTGGAACGCTTAGTCGTCGTCGATCGTTGGGGTGAAATCCGCAACAGTTTCCATTGGAATGATCCTGAACAAATGGATCAAATGCGGCAGCTCTTGAATGAACTGTTAGCGGAAACAAGCCCGCCGTCGGCGGACAAAACCGAGTGAACGGGATCGGGAGTCTTTTCTTCCCTCGCGGCGAGAGCGGCGGGTCAGCGCATCAAACGAACTTTCGCCGCCAGGGAAGAAAAGACTCCCGATCCGGTTTGGAGCACGCGACTTGGAAGATGCCGTTGAAATCCTGCCGCACGTCAACGCGTCGCTGAATACGATAGCTACGGTGTTGCTGCTAGTTGGTTACGTGCTGATCAAACAGCGGCGCGAGCAGGCACATAAACGGACGATGCTGTCGTGTTTCGGCGTCTCGGTGGCGTTTCTGATTTGCTACTTGGTGTATCATGCGGTTGCAGGCAGCAAAAGGTTTCCCGAATACCCACCCACGGCCATTCGCTACACGTATTTCGCGATCCTGCTCACGCATGTCGTGCTGGCCGCCGCCGTGCCGTTTCTCGCGGTGGCCACGATCTATTTCGGCTTGCGCGACCGCCGTCAGCGTCACGTGCGGCTGGCCCGCTGGACGTTTCCTATTTGGCTCTACGTGTCGATCACGGGCGTCATTGTTTACTTGATGCTGTACCAGATCTTTCCCCCGCGGAATGCGGTTCATATAATGCAGCCAACGTACGCTGACGAAGCTGAGCCACAGTATCTTGTCACTGGTGTTGCTGAGTGACGCGATGAAGACGATGCTCATCAAACGACTTCTGCCCATTGCCGCGATCATGCTCGTCGTGATTTTCGTGGACCAAGGGACGGTCATGGCGTGTCCGACCTGCAAAGACGGTTTGGCGCACGGGCAGTCAAACTTGGTGCAGGGCTACTTTTGGAGCATCGTGTTCATGATGTCGATGCCCTTTCTGATTTTGGGCGGACTTGCCACCTATTTCTATTGGGAGGTTTGCCGAGCGCGGGCTCGCGCCGCGGCAGCGCGGGCGGCCGAGGCAAGCCACGCGTTCGACGCGGAAGATGCTTCCAATTCCAATTGGCAAATGTCACAACGTCGCGAACCTGCCGAAGTTTGATGGCGACACATTGGAGTCGCACTGATTATCGGCGTTCTATTTAGTTCTATTTACCCGTCTCGGTGGTCACTCGTTAGCGTTTGACGGAGTATCGCTGTTTGAAGGAGTATCGCTTGGCGGACCGTCGTTTGACGCGTCGACGCCTTCCGCAGCGGTCGTGGCTCCAGCAGAATCGCCGTCCGCCGCATTGGCCACGGCTTCGGGTTGCTCGATGCGATCTTCTTCCGTCGGATCGATGTTCAACCATTGGGTGCGGATGTCTTTCGGCACCGATTCGCGCCAGATAGCGAAAACTTCCTTGACGTCCATGTAAGGATTGCCGCGCTCGTTCCCCTTTTCGCCCCCTTGAACCGGTTTCAGCGGCGCCCAGAGCATGTCGATCCGAGCGCTGTCGCCGTGATAACGGCCGCCGGTAATCGCGCCGTCCTTGTCCAGGTCGAGCGTATAGTGGAAGTACATTATCTGGTTGGCATTCGGGCCTTTGTCGAACTCGCGACTCGTGTTCATCGCGTAGCGAATGCTGGTCTTCACCTCCGCTTGGCGTTCGGAAAGCTTAGTCACAACAGACCGGTACGAATAGATCGGATAGTTAATCACGACCTCGCCCACGGCCGTCTCCATGCCCACTGGATGCAAACCGCGGCCAAGCCAATTCGTCAGAACGACATGCAACGTAGCTGGGTTAATTACGGTATCCACGCCGCCCAGGAACTCTGTCTCCGAGTACATGTAAACCTCGGCCAACAGACCTTTGATGTCGGCGGGAGTGAAGACAACTCCGTTTCGAGTCACGCTGTATTGTGGTTCCGCGTGACGAATCGCGGCGGCCGTCCAGCCATTACAGTGACCGTACCAGCCAGGAGTTCGCGGGCCGCCCCTGCCGGAAAAGAGACGACGCAATGGACCGCGTGGCGCTACACCCGAAGACGTTCGGCCTCGATGGACACCCACGTCGCGACGTTCATACTCAGTTGCCACCGCGCGGTTGTTAAAAGCCCGGTCGTACTTGCTTAGCGCGGCAATTGTGCCGCCGGCCTGGTCCGGATAATCGTGACCCGAATAAGGCACTCGGTATTTCGGCACGACCGCTTCCGTAGGTAGGTCGTCGAGCTGCCACACTAGGTCGATGCTCCACCACTGCTGGAAGCACTGATTCTGATATTCGATTTCCTCTTGTTGGACAGCGCCGGGCGCTCGCGCGCGATCGGCCTGGGCGACGACAGCGACCGCCATCACAATTGCAATCATCGACGTACTCATGTTGAACCTCCGCGCAGCAATAAACCCACGTACACCATCATCAAAAGAAAAGGAGACGCCCGCGCAGCCAATGCGAGGGCTGTCTCCACAAGAGTCTAAACGAATTCACGCGGCAATCAACTACCGCAGCCGAGCGAACAAGCCTTGAGGTTCGGCCGAAGCCAACCCGCCGCCCTTCTTCTGAACCGGCGACTGGCAGGGCTTCTGACAGGGCTTTTGCATTGCCGTCTGCGTGGGCTTCTGCGTCGGCTTCTGAACCGGCGACACCTTCTGAGTCGGCGCCTGAGTCGGCTTTTGAGTCGGCGCTTGAACCGGAGCGGCCGAAGCGACTAAAGTGCTACCGAACAAAAACAGCCCACACACCATCGCGATTGAAAATCGTCTCATCTCTACACCTCCTAGTTTTGCAATACTCACTGTTGCTCGTACGCCGCAAGGTCACCCTTGCCAGCATGTCTCACGCATTTTATGGAACTTGAAGTTGTTTGGCTAGGAGGCATCCGCGGAAACTCGATTTTCTCTTAGCCAATTTCGCTTGCGGCCCGGAAACCTTTATTCTCAAACAACTTGCCGCCGCTCGGCAGTCGCTTGCGCAAAGCACGACGCGGCCAGCCTTGCGGTTGACCGCGTCGTTCCGCGAGAAAAAATCTCGCGACGAACAGAGAGAGGGTGTCTCTACTTGATTGCCAAGCCCGTGGGCCGCGGCGGGATCTGCGACTCGTACTGCAGACTCGTCAGGAAGTTCTTGGCCTTCATGTACTCGGCGGGACTGAGCGTGTCGATGTTCTGCTTCAGCCTCGCCTGCATCTGGACCACGACCTGATTGATCTGTTGATGATTGCCACTGCCCAAACCACTGTCGCGAGTTGTTCGCAACGCCATCAGATTGTCGATCACGTCACGTTCCGTGGAAAACACCGGGCTTTGCAGGATCGACGGCCAGAACACGCGGCCCAGTGCCGGTTCATACTCAAAGGAACTTAGCCGATCAGGAGCCGCTTCCTTAGCATAGCGGGCGAAATCTTCAGCCGTGGGGCGTGGGCCTCGTTCATACGCCACGGCCTCACGATTGTAGCGCCGCATGTCAAAGTACGTCTGCGCGTACTTCATGCGGTTGTCGAAGTACTTGCTGCGTGCCGTTTCAGTGTTGATTGCCGCGAGCGACGTATTGTAGTTGTAGTCGCCCATTGATCGGACAACATTCGCGTATCCATCCTGCCATCCCTGTTCAACCGTCGAAGCATGGTCGTAAATCACCGAAGTGCCATTGTTCACCACGCGATTTGCGTAACCTTGATCGGCCGCTGAGGCGACACCAGCACCGTTGTTGCCTACGTTCACTCGAACGCCCAAGAAATCCTGTGCCGACACGGTGGTATTCGTCACCAAACCCACCAACACAATGATACCGGTTGCAACTGTCGTTTTCATTTTCTCACCCTCTCTCAAAAAAGATACCTGTAAACGTTTCCCGTCTCCCTTGCCGGGAGAGTGCTTTTGCAACCAGCGTGCCAGGATCGCAGTGACGGCTGGACGATTATGTTAACTAGCTGCTGGGAAAAGAGTTAAGAAGTTTCCGCGTAATCAGGGGTGGCTGACTCTCCGATCACGGAGTTCTCAAATTGGGACAGGCGTCTCAGATTGAAACCTGGCGAGTGCCTGCGATCGGCGTAACGGCGTGATATGATGCGGCGAGAACATCGCGTCGTGAACCGCTATTTACTCAAACGGCCATTGCTTCTCGGACCAATTCAGGCCGTCTTCTGGAGTGACATGACCGACCCAGGCCCAGGTAACCGCTTGTCACTACGTCAATTGGCCGAAAAGTTGACGGCGGACCAGAGACACATTGAACTTGGTGGCGGCACGAAAGCCATCGAGCGACAACATGCCAAATCGCGGCTGACGGCGCGCGAGCGCATCGCCCGTCTCGTCGACGCGAACACACCGCTGCTCGAAGTCGGCCTCTGGGCGGGGCATGATATGTACGAACAATGGGGCGGCGCTCCATCGGCTGGTGTCGTCACCATCATCGGCCACGTTTGCGAACGGCGGCACATGATCATTGCCAACGACGCAACGGTCAAAGCGGGCGCGTTCTTCCCCATGACAACGAAAAAGGTGCTGAGGGCTCAGCGCATCGCGTTTGCCAATCGGTTGCCGCTGATTTATCTGGTTGATTCGGCCGGCGTGTTCCTGCCGCTTCAGGAAGATGTTTTTCCTGACGAGGACGACTTCGGCCGCATCTTTCGCAACAACGCGGTGATGTCCGCCGCGGGCATTCCACAACTGGCCGCGATCATGGGCAATTGCGTCGCGGGCGGTGGTTACTTGCCGGTGCTCTGCGACAAACTGCTGATGACGGAGGGCTCGGGCCTGTATCTCGCCGGCCCCGCACTGGTCAAAAGTGCGATCGGGCAGGAAGCGTCCAGCGAAGAATTGGGCGGCGCCGAAATGCACGCCACGATCAGCGGCACGATCGACTATCACGAAAAAGACGATCCCGCGTGCATCGAGCGGCTGCGACGCTTAGTTTCTGTTGGGCGGCCCGATCCGCCGGCGCCCGCGGCTCCGTTTGCTCGCCATGGAACGGCCGAGTCAGTTCGTCCGGCGAGCGACATTTATACTTTGGTCGATCCCGACCCGCGCAAGGAATACGAGATTCGCGACGTGCTGGCATGTTTGGTCGACGGCGACAGCTTCGACGAATACAAGTCCGAGTATGGTCAAACCCTCGTCTGCGGCACGGCGCGCATCGGCGGATTTCCCGTCGGCATCGTTGCGAACCAACACCATCGAATTCGCACGGCGGAAGGTGAGTTCCAATTTGGCGGAGTGCTGTACGTGGAAAGTGCGGACAAAGCGGCCCGATTCGTGATGAATTGCAATCAAGATTGGCTGCCGATTGTTTTCTTGCAGGACGTGAACGGTTTCATGGTCGGCCGGCAGTCCGAGCGTGCGGGGATCATCAAGGCGGGCGCGAAGTTGGTCAATGCGGTCAGCAACAGCCGCGTGCCGAAGATCACCGTGCTGATCGGCGGCTCGTTTGGCGCCGGCAATTACGCGATGTGTGGTAAAGCGTTCGACCCACGCTTCATCTTCGCGTGGCCCAATGCGCGATGTGCGGTAATGGGCGGCGAGCACGCTACCTCTACGTTATTAGACATCACCGTCCAAAGTTTGAAGCGGCAAGGGCACGACGTTGACGCCGCAGAGTTGGCCGCGTTGCGAGACAAAGTGAAAGGCGACTACGACCGGCAGACGGACGTGCGCTACGGTGCAGCTCGCGGCTGGGTCGACGCCATCATTGACCCGGCGGAGACACGGACGATCCTGACGATCGCACTGGAGGTCGTTACACGCCACGCCGATGAATTGCCATTTCGGCTGGGTGTATTTCAGGTGTAGAATGACGCATGGATAGGTGGGCGATGCGTGTGCCCGTGTCGCCTCGCATTCTTTTTCAACGGACCACTGTTTCTCGATATGGAAATCGACGCATGTCTATTCTTCCGTTTCATGCTTACTTTCCCGAATTGGCGGAAGACGAATGTCGCCATGTGTTCTTAGAAGGTGAACCGGGCCCTCATCAGTCCCAGCTTCCAGCCGGCGGCTATGCTTTGATGGAGTACTATTGCACGGATCGAAAGTGTGACTGCCGCCGTGTCATTCTGGCGGTCATCGATCATCGCACAGGGAAAAAACAGGCGTCGATCAGTTTCGGTTTTGACCGCGATGACCCGTTGCGAGGCCCTTTCCTCGATCCGATGAACTATCAATGCTCGTATGCCGATGAACTGCTGGAATTGGTCCGCGACGTGGTTTTGCGCGATCCGCAGTACGTTGCCAGACTTGAGCGGCACTACTCCATGGTCAAGCAAGCCGCGGGTGCGAAAGCCGGCGTAGCCGCCGTGTCACTGTCGCCGCAGCAGGTCCAGGAGCGCATCGCGCAGCGCAAGGCGATGCGAAGACTGCTCGAAAAGAAGCAATCGAGTCGCAAGAGGCCGCGCTAAATGAGGGCTGAATGGTGACGCTTCGCATTGCCAATGCCGCGGGATTTCTCGGAGACAACCTGGATACTCCGCGCCTGCTCGTTGAAGCGGCCCAAGTGGAATATTTGACGCTGGAGTACTTGGCCGAACTGACGCTGTCGATCCTGGCGAGACAGCGCGAGAAGAACCCAGAGGCGGGATACGCGAACGACTTTCTCGACGTGCTGCGAAGTCTCGTCCCGGCGCTCCGGCAACAATCGCAACTGCACGTTGTCACCAATGCGGGCGGCATGAATCCGCCGTCGTGCGCCAAACAGGCAGCGAAGATCTTGACGGACCGCGGACTGCATGATGTGCAGATCGGTGTGGTAACCGGCGACGATTTGCGCGGGCGCATCGACGAATTGTTTGCCGCCGATTGCAGTTTGCAGAATCTCGAAACCGGTCAGCCGTTGGCCGAGCTTGGCAAACCGGTGGTGAGTGCTAATGCATATCTCGGCGCAGCGCCGATTGTTCGCGCGCTGGCTGGCGGCGCGCGAATCGTGATCACCGGCCGCGTGGCCGATGCATCGTTGACCGTCGGGCCGGCCGTACATGAATTCGGCTGGGCATGGAACGATTGGAACCGGCTTGCCGCAGCCAGCGTCGCGGGACATCTAATTGAATGTGGAGCACAGGCGACAGGCGGCTATTCGACTATATGGCGAGATCGTAATTTGACTGACGTAGGCTATCCAATTGCCGAAATCGAGCCCGATGGCCGCTGTGTGATTACCAAGTCATCGGGCACGGGCGGAATCGTCAATCGGCACGCGGTTACCGAACAACTGGTCTACGAAATCGGCGACCCGAAACACTATCTGACTCCGGACGTGGACGTCGACTTCACGGCGATCGAGGTTCAGGAAATCGGCACGGACCGTGTCGCCGTGCACGGCGCAACGGGGCAAGCGGCCCCCGACTCGTACAAAGTTTCGTTGGCTTATCGCGACGGTTACACAGCGAGCGGGCAACTGCTGGTGTACGGACCAGACTGTGTCGAAAGGGCGCGAGCCTGTGCCGAGATGGTCTTCAAACGTGTCCAACTTGCTGGCTTCGCGTTGGCCGACAAGTATGTCGAGTGTCTGGGAGTGGGGGAAGGCGTGCCGGGCCTGTCGAGCGCGGCTTCAAACAGCGAATCTGTTGATCGATTGAGCACGTCGCACGTCTCGCCGCCGGAAGTCGTTTTACGAATCGCCGTCCATGATCCGCGCCGAGCAGCGGTCGAACAATTCACCAAAGAGATTGCGCCGTTGATCACCAGCGGGCCGGCGGGGCTGGCTGGTTATGCCTCGGGTCGCAATCCCGTGCGCGAAGTTTTTGCCTATTGGCCGGCACTCGTATCAAAACAATTCATAGAGCCGCGAGTTGAAATTCATGCGGCAAAACATTGGCAACAGTTGATCACATAGCCTCCCAATGAATCACAACCCGCCATCGCAGGCAACAATCAAGCTCGGCCGGATCGCCACGGCGCGCAGCGGCGACAAAGGGAATCATGCCAACATCGGCGTCGTTGCATTCACCACTGCCGGTTACGAGCATTTGGTTGCGCACTTGACGGCTGGCGTCGTCGAGCGCTTCTTCGCCGGACTGGGCGTCACGCGCGTCGAGCGATTTGAATTACCAAAGGTTGGGGCGCTGAATTTTCTATTATACAATGCACTGGGCGGCGGCGCGAGCCGCTCGTTGCGGATCGACACGCAAGGCAAGCTGCTCGGTACCGCGATCCAGCAATTAGAGCTGCCCGCGCCGCCGGATCTGCAGCCATTGTCGTTTAATCGCGACCCAATGGGGAGCGCTGGAGGACGGAGTCATTGACGCCGCAGTATGTGCCACCAACCGAGATCGCAGCACAATGTCCCCTCCGCGCTGCCCATTGGGTCGCGGTTAAACGATGTTTCGAACGACTTACCTAATGGGCCATCATGTCCTCATCGCTTGTTCAAGTTAAGAAACATGCACCTAGCGGCACGATCATTTTGAATCGGCCGGAGAAACGCAATGCGCTGTCGCGGGCACTGCTGACCGATTTGATTCAGGCGCTGGACGATCTGCATCTGGAGCGGAAGGTTCGCGCCGTGATCCTGACCGGCGCCGGCAGCGCGTTTTGTGCCGGCATGGATCTGACCGAGATGCAAGAAACGGCCAAGCAAGACGACCCGCACTCGCAGTGGCATGACGACGTGGTGCTCTATCGCGACCTGATCGAAATGATGTTGCGTTTCCCTAAGCCGATTATTGCGGCTGTAAATGGCCCGGCGGTGGCGGGCGGCGCGGGGCTGGTGTTGGCCTCGGATGTGGTCATCGGCACGCCGGACGCGAAATTCGGTTTGCCCGAGCCGCGGCGTGGTATCGTCGCGGGGCTCGTCTCGCCGCTACTGGTGTTTCGCCTCGGCGGCGGGCACGCGGCGAATCTGTTGCTGACCGCGCGGGTCATCGCAGCCGACGAAGCTCATCGGCTGGGTCTGTACCACGAAATCGTGAAGACCGACAACGTTTGGGCACGGGCTCATGACCTCGCGTCCGAGTGCGCGCGATCCGCTCCTGAAGCCTTACAACTGACCAAACGGATGCTCAACGAGACG
Organism: Pirellulaceae bacterium; assembly: GCA_041744735.1. Taxonomy (GTDB): domain Bacteria; phylum Planctomycetota; class Planctomycetia; order Pirellulales; family Pirellulaceae; genus JBGTKH01. The sequence goes on from JBGTKH010000065.1 coordinate 10,350, forward strand.
ATCGGTGAGCACCTGTTCACTCAGTTATCCGCTGGTGCAGCGGTCAGTGCTACAGCCCGAACGACGGAGGCCGCCGCCGAGGGCTTGGCCGCATTTTTCGAGAAGCGCGAGCCCAAGTGGCCGTAATTGCCGGATGTCGCTGTACGTCGCTCTGCGAAATTACTTGCAATTCCTCGGATAGCCGTATTTAATGGAAACTACGTTCACTTTTCGCCGGCTGACGTGTAGATTTGACAGCGGTTCGTTCGTTTTCCGTTGTCCGATTCAGGATGCGGGCCTCGTGTCCACAGGAGCGCTAATGTGAAACTCAGACGCGAAGGGGCATTCACGCTCGTCGAATTGCTGGTCGTGATTGCCATCATCGGCATCCTGGTTTCCTTGTTACTGCCCGCCGTACAAGCCGCGCGCGAGGCGGGCCGCCGCATTAGCTGCGTCAACAATTTGAAGCAACTTGGCTTGGCCGTCCAAAACTATCACGACGTACAGCGCGTGCTGCCGGCGTCCGGCTTTCTGGCCCCTTCCACCGGAGCGCTAGATTTACGATCGGGAAGTAACTTCAGTTGGGCAGTATTAATGCTGCCACACCTGGAACAGCAGAATCTGTACGACCAGTTTGACTTCACTCAAACCGTGATGCAGCAGTCCACGAACCCGCAGGCCCAGTTCATCGCGACCTTGCTATGTCCCAGCGACGCCGTCAACCGAGTCTATCTAATGGACGGCACTTTGACCTCAGGAAAACGTTTCGCCAAAGGCAACTACGCGGCGTTCGTCAGTCCCGTCCACACCGAGTATCAGCATATCTTTCCGGGCGCTGTGGCCTTCGGGCGCACCCAAAATATTTCCAGTGTCACAGACGGTACAAGCCACACGATGGTCATCTCCGAGGTGCGCAAACGAAGTCACGAGCAGGACCAGCGCGGCGCTTGGGCGTTACCCTGGACCGGCGCGACGGCGTTGGCCATGGACATGCACCCTATCGGTGCTTTTACGGCCGGCGGTTACACCTACAACCCAAGCAGTCTTGGCGTAACGCAAACGCCTAACAATCAAGGTCCCAGCGTCGACATGCTGTACAACTGTCCCGACCCGGTTGGAGCACAACTGAGCAAGATGCCCTGCAATACGTTCGGCGGCGGTTCGGCGAATTATCTGTCGGCGGCTCCGCGCAGCTTGCATCCGGGCGGCGCGAACGCGGTATTTCTGGACGGCAGTGTCGCCTTTGTGCCCAACCAAATCAACGAAATCACGATGGCCTACCTGATCAGCATCAACGACGGCGAGACGCTCGATGTCTCGCAAATCGCCCGCTAACGATTTACGCCCGCCTGATGGAAGATAAACACCTGCCTGTGAAGTTAATCGCCGTGGCCGCGGTGTTGATGTTGTCGTCTTGGCTCTGGCCCAAACTAGTCGGCAATCGCCAGGCGTACTCCGAAGACGACGCGGTCAACTACCAAAAGGCAAGCGCCGAATTACACGATAAAATTCACGCCCACCATGGCCACGGACACGGAGCCCATTCCAGCGGTAATGGCAAGTTGGTCGAATTCTCGGCCGATGCGGAACTTCAAGCAGCGAAGGACCGTTTTAACGAAGCCGTGGCCAGACGCGACTCGGCACTGACCCGCGGCCAAACGACCGGCATCGTATTGCAGTGGCTGGCCATCCTTTGCGCGGCGGGCGGCGTGATTGTTTACGTCGTGCAACGCAATCGGAACAGCGAAAACGATTGAGCAGCGAATCCCATTTCGCACTATTTTCTAACTGTCCAGGCCGGACAGTTGCCGAGATGATAGCACCGGTTGGGGGCAATTTCGCAAAATTTCTGAGAATTCCGCCGATCAGATATTCACAACGGCGCGGTCGGGTGATTAGAATGGTCGCGAGAGAAAGGAAAACTCGCACGTTCGGACGGCCGTTACTCTCGCCACATTCGTGGCGCCGCCTGAATGACGAAAGTATCTGTATCTCGTCTTAGTTTCGTCTTATCGATCGAGCAAACCCAACCACGATCGTAGGCGGCGCGTGCCGTGGGTGTTTGCGGTCCATCCCAATTCACAGGGATACAATCTGGGGAGATGAATTATGGCAGAGTCGCTCTTGATCACCAAACGGCAGCGGAGGAGTAAAAAGCACATGCTACAACCTGAAACCGAAGATTCCGCCGTGTCGCACATCACCGCGTTGCCGGACAACGTTGCCAAAGAGTTGGTGCAGCTATTCAAACTGTTCTCGGACGAGACACGGTTGCGAATCCTGCACTTCCTGATGCAACAAGAAGAGTTGAACGTGCGCGAGTTATGCGACCTGCTGGGGCAGAGCCAGCCGGCGGTGAGCCACCACCTGGCGCTGCTGCGCGTGGCCGGGCTCATCGAATCGCGGCGTGACGGAAAGCACAATTTCTACAGTATCCTGCACAAACGCTTCCGCGAGCTAATGGAGATGTTCTTCTCCGCCACCGGACAGCAAGGCGGCCGGATCTGCATGGAAAGTTTCGTGCTCAGCTACACGCCGGTTGAAGCCAACGACTAATCCGTTTTTGATTTGAATTGCGGCAACTCGTCGCGCCTTTGGAGTGCGGCGAGTCCTCGCCGCTTTCAGAATTTCGGATTCTTCCGGTTTGTGCGCTCGTCGCCTGCACCTATTCCGCCGTGTCCGCAAGCAATTTCGACACCAATTCATTCACGTCCTGATACGTGAACGCGTCCTCTTCGTTCTGGATGGATTCGTTGTCAAACCGCTTTGCGAGTTTCCCCTGCCGGTCGTAAACATACACGGCCGGTGGTCCGCCCAATTCCAATAAGTTCAGCACGTCGTCCGCCGACTCGCTGCACAGCACGTTATCGAACGTGGCTTCGCGGGTACGCAGAAAATCGAGCACGCGCTCTTGATACGCTTCCGGCGGCTTGTCTTTAAGCCCGATGTAATCCAAACTCAGACTGACGCACGCCACCTTGTCCGGGCCATGCTGTTTGTGCAACGCCACCAGGCCCGGAAACTCTTTCATGCACGGCGGACAGGTCGTGCTCCACACGTCCACGACCACAACCTTCCCTTTGTGGCCCGCCACGAGTTGCTGGAAATCCTCATAGCTAAGAATCTTCAAAGTGACTTCCGGCTTTTCCGGTTGAGGCGATGCGGTACCGGTACCTGCGTCGCCATTCCCGTCTACCGCTTCCGATCCGCAGCCCGCGGTGGCCATCACCGCGACGAATAGAAACACGGCCGCAGTTACGTGTACAACGGCCATCGGCTGTCGTCTGAACATAGAAAAACCCTCATTTCCTTGTAGAAAGTTGGTGGGCAGCGTTTGGTAGGACGCCCAAGTGGCAGGCTGTTTGGTAGGATGTTGCCGGGTATTCTAGCGCCGGGGTCACACTTTGTCAAAACGATGCTCGCCCGACTTCATCCTTCGGTATCCCAATCAACGATGACCTTGAGGCTATCGGAGTCGGCGGCTCGCTGAATGGCTTCTTGAATCTGCGAGTGATGAAACCGCTCGCTCTCGTTCGTCATCAGGTCGATTTTGGCCAAGCGACCTTCCGAGAGAAACTGATGGGCGAGTCGGATGCCTCGCATGCTCGATCCGTGCGTGGCTTGGTAACATTGCAGGCGGTAGTGGATGTCGTTGTTCAGATCCACTTCGTACGCAATCCTCGGCTTCCCGCCGGCGCCTTTCACGCCCGCATGGGCGTCGAGCACCGTTCCGTAACCCATGAGCTTCGGCGCCAACTCATAGGCCGCCTGGACCGGTGCATTGACCATCACAAAATGGGGTTCATTGAACGGCTTGCATTCCTGCAAGACGTTCTCGACAACAGCCTCGTCCCAACGGATGCCTACGACTGTCTCGTCGCCGAAATCCCGCAGCACACGTTCCAGCCGTTCCAGCCCGCGGTTGACGACGATGATCTTGCGGGCCTTCATCGCTTGCGCGCATTGCAGGGCATACGTGCTCTGTGATCCCGCCCCGATCAGCACAACGATCCGATTCTCGATGCAATTGTTCACCCGCGTCATGCCTTCCAGGCAACAGGCAAGCGGCTCCAATTGGCAAGCGTGATCGGGATTGAACCCCGGCGCGAACTTAACCACCGGTCCAAAGCGAACGAACCAGTCAGGCAACACCGCGTGTGATCTCGCGAATCCTGGGAATTCGTGTCCGGTGGCTTGCGTGTTCGGACAGCTTGTCCAGTCGCCAGTACCGTGCTCGCCGCAGTAGACGCACGCGGCGTCGCCACAGGGAATGTCGCATCCGATACCGACAAGATCGCCCGGTTGAAACTGTTCGACGCCTTCGCCCACCGCGTCGACAACGCAGCAGACTTCGTGGAGCAGCAGCGCCGGCCAGCGCTTGATGCGTGGCAATCCTTGTCGATAGATGACGACGTCGGATTGGCAGACCGACGTCTTGGCGGTTCGCACGCGAATCTCTCCGGGGTCGGGATCTCGGACATCCTCTTCGACTGCCGCGAAGGTTCCGCCCGGATTGTTCAAATAGTAAGCAAGTCCGCTCATATGCTCATGTGATTTCAGCTATGCGAGGAATCGTTGGGATGTATTAAGACCTTCGAAAAGAATTCCGACTGGTCACGCATCATTTGCAATGCACCGATGCCGCCGGAAAGCGGGATCCGGTGCGTGATCAGCGGCTTTAGATCGAGCGTGCCGCTGGCCATGGCATCGAGTGCCGTGCGCCAATCATCGTCGTCTCCGTAGACGCTGAATTCGGAATTCCATGTGCCCAGCAAATCCACCTCGCGTCGCATGACTTGCGAGATGAGGGTTGCCGGCAGGGTGACGTCGGCCGCCGGGTTGCCCAGCAGCACGATGCGGCCCTCGCGACGTGTTACTTGCAGGGCAGCGATCATGGTCGACGGCACACCAGCGGCCTCGATCGCCACGTGCACGCCGCGGCCGCCCGTCAGATCACCAATGGCTGCGGAGGCATCGACCTGACGGCTGTCGAATGTAGAAGCGAAACCAAGCTTGCGGGCGAGTTCCATCTTTTCCGGCACGATGTCGAACAAAGCAATCTTGGCTGCGCCCATCGACCGGACCCACTGGGCGACCATCATGCCGATGGGTCCCAAGCCAAAGATCGCCACCGTATCGCCCAGCCGCAAGTTTGCTCGACGTACGGCGTGCAGCGCGACGGCCGCTGGTTCGGTCATAGCCGCTTCTTCCAGCGAGACGTTGTCGGGAACTCGAATCAGATTTCGCGTCGGCGCGATGACGTATTCAGAGAACGCCCCGTCGCTGCGCGAGCCGAGATAGTCGTAACCGTCCGACTGAGCATACTTGCCCTGCTCGCAAGCCGGCTGATCCTCGCGCCACAGCAATGGAAAGACGGTCACGCGGTCGCCGATCTTGTATTCCGCGACACCTTCGCCGCAAGCCTCGATGGTTCCCGCGAATTCGTGCCCGCAGATCGTGGGGAAACTGTACGTGCCTTTGACAAAGCAACGTGGAATATCCGAGCCACAAACACCGCAAAACCCGATCCGCACTCGCACCGTGCCGGGCCGTAGCTCGGGAACAGGAACCTGCTCGTACCGCAAATCGGAGACGCCGTGCAGAACAATGGCGTCCATCGTGTCGGAAGTACTCATTATTCGTTTCTTTTCTCAAGACCCTCTTCGATCGCTCGTCGAATGCACCGTATGTTTTCGTCCATCGATGCGGACTTGTGAAAGATGCTGCTGGTGCCGGCCACCAAGTTTGCCGCGCCGGCCGCGACCATCAACGGTATGTTCTCGAAGCTGACGTTTCCGTCGACTTGAATGGGCATGTCCTGATAGCCCCGATCGTCGAGCAATTTGCGGCAGTCGGCGATTTTGCGGATCGAACCCGGTGTCATCGTCTGGCCGGCATAACCGGGGTTCACCGTCATCACCAACACGTAGTCCAGCCGCTCGAGCACATACTCGATCGCTTCCAGCGGAGTGCCCGGATTGATTGCTGCGCCGGCCTGCGCGCCGATCTCACGAACGCGGGCCAACGTGCGGTCCAGGTGCGTACAAGACTCGACGTGCACCGAAATCCGGTCCACACTCATGTCCTTGAGAAGCCCGATGAAAAAGTCGTTGTCGCTGACCATCAAATGCACGTCGATTGTCAGCTTCGTTTTGGACCGCAACTGCTCCAGCACCCCCAGACCCATGGGCATGTTAGGTACGAAATGCGCGTCCATGATATCCATGTGCAGCATGTCTACGCCCAACTGTTCGACGCGCCGCAATTCGGATTCAAAGTTCAGCGCATCCACGCACATCATCGACGGCGAGATATGCACTCGGCCGCCGTTTGGGACGGCAACTGCGGCTGCCGATGTTCGGCCGCGCGCGGCCGGCTCGTCTTCGCTGTCGCCGTTAAGAAACGTCCGCTTGAGATAGCGCAGCGACTGCCGCAACGAGTCTTCCAACTTGTGATCGCTGTAGTCACGGCCTAGCTTTGGTCCGCCGATTTCAAGATATCCCGTAAGTTGGCGCGTGGGCAGCCGATCGCCGTTGTCGAGCAACAGACGCCGCAATTGTGGCACGTCGACGATACCTTTTTTCCGCTCCGCGTCCGTGAATCCGAACGTCGAGTCGTAGCGGGGATCGGTGTTCTTCAAGTGAACTTCGTACAAGTACGGCAGCGTCGCCTCGAACAACTGCCAATGATCGAATATGATCTCGCCGTTTTGGTTCGCGTATCCGTGAGCAATATCCGTGCAATAGCCGACGCGGGCGGTTGTGTCGGGATGCTGTTGGTGATAGTTGCCCAGCTCCTGGCCCATCGCCTGAATCTCGTCCGGCAGTGTGGGCGGCTCGGCCAAGCAGGACATCGGCTCGATCGTCAGCCACTCGACGCCACACTTTTTCGCATGATGCATTAGCTCCTTCATGTGCCGGATATAGCAGGCAGTGCCGGCCTTCTTGAACTCCATTCGATCTCGCATCACGGCGCCTGGGTTCGAACCGACGCTTTTCGCGCCGAGGATACCGCCCACTTCGATGTAGCGTTCAAAGTTTTTGCGAGCGACCCGTTCGTAGCCGGGCTCCTCGCGGAAGAAACCGCCCAATTCACGATGAGCGGTAAACATGCTGTCGATGACCACGCCCGCGCGATCGGCTTGCTGTCGCAGTTCGCGAAAGAATTCGTCGGGCAATTGGTACAGTTCAAAATGCGTACCAATCTGGACGTATCGCACGCCCTCGTCGGCCAACAACCGAAACAGCCACTCGTGAGAATAGCGGTACTCGATCGGGTCGGTCTTCACACCCAGTCGCAATTCAATCTCTCGGCGCATTCTGGCTCCTGCGGATAATGCGTCAACGTTTCATTCGAGTCTGTCAAGACTAGCGGAATTAGCAGCGTTGCGGGAGGTGCTGACGTTTGTTCTCCCACCTCTCTTCGCGAAAGAGTGAAGGTCATCCCATGATCTCGTGAATCAGCTCGCCGCCGAACTGGGAAAGTTGTTTGAATCGGCCGGCGTGGAAGTACGTGAGCTTGTTGTCATCCAGGCCGAGTAAGTGCAGCAGCGTGACGTGCAGGTCGCGGATCGGATGAGCAGACTCGGTTGCGGACGCGCCGAGTTCGTCCGTTGCGCCGACAATGCCGGGTTTTACGCCACCGCCGGCCAGGAGCATGGTCATCGCATCGGCGTTGTGGCCGCGGCCGAGTGAATAGACGCCGCCGCGTTTGTTGTTGTCGGGCGTACGGCCGAATTCGCCCGTCCAGATCACCAGCGTGTCGTCGAGCATGCCGCGCTGTTTGAGATCCTTGATCAGCGCGGCCATCGGCTTATCGACACTCTTGATGCGGGCGGTGTGGCCGCGTTCGAGATAGTCGTGACTGTCCCAGCCGCCGGAAAAGATTTGCACGAAGCGGACTCCGCTTTCAACCAGACGGCGGGCGAGCAGGCACTGGCGGCCGAACGCTTGAGTCTCTTTGTCGTCGAGCCCGTACGCGGTGCGCGTGGCCTCGGTTTCGCGCGACAGGTCGATCACGTCGGGCACTTCCATCTGCATGCGGTAGGCCAGTTCGTAACTTTCCATCCGCGCGGCCAACTCGCGATGTTCCGCGTGCTGGGCGGCGTGCTGCTGGTTGAGGAAAGCGAGTTCGTCAAGCGCACGCCGTTGATGCTCGCGCGATTTGAGCGACGGCGAACGGAGGTCGAGTATCGGCGAACCCTCGGGCCGCAGTCTCGTCCCCTGGTAGTAGGCCGGCAAGAACCCGTTCGTCCAATTGCCGGGACCCCCTTGCGGCAGCGCCAATTCCGTCATGACCACATAGCCAGGCAGGTTCTGGTTGACCGAGCCGAGACCGTAGGTTGCCCACGCACCCAGCCCAGGATCGCCGCCAAGACGGCTGCCCGTGTTCATGTGGAACAGAGCCTCGGGATGATTCAGCGACTCGGCCTGGCAGCCGCGATAGTTGCACAACTCGTCCGCAACCTCCGGATCAGCCAGATACTTCCACTGGTCGCACATTTCGATGCCGGACTGCCCAACCTTGCGAAACTTGAACGGGCTGCCCACATAAAACTTGAAGCCCTGTTCCAGCCCGCGCGTGAGTTTGGATTCCGACTTGTGCAGTGCGTTGAGCTTTGGCTTGGGGTCAAACGTATCCATGTGTCCCGGCCCGCCCTCCATGAACAGCATGATTACCGCCTTGGCCTTGGCGGGAAGCATCGGCGGCTTCGGCGCGAGCGGGCCGGCGGCCGATTTCGCCTCAGCCGCGAGCAGATCGCTGAACGCGACGGAACCGAGTGTCGCACCGAGGCTGTAGAGGAAATTGCGCCGGCCGAGTGTGTTACTGCGGGACATATTTGAAATCCTGGCTTGTAAGAGGTTTTGAATATCGAATGTCGAACAAGGAATTTCGAATGATGAAGCAGGAGTGACATTGGCTGTTATCTCAATAAACGTAAACGAACTCATTCGAGTTAAACAACAACAAACACAAGTCGGCCAGTGCCCTCGTCGTCGGGCTGACGTCGGCAGGTTTCTTGTCGGCGACGTAGTTCTCGAAGACGGGCAGAATCTCGTCGTACTCGAATGGCTTGCCGGAAAACTCTTCGACCAGTGAGCGCGTGATGCGGGTGGGATATGTAACCGGCTCGGGCTGCACGCCGCGATGGTAGTCGCCCATCGTGCGGACATATTCGCTCATGCGTAGCTGTTCTGCGGGAGATGGCTCGCGACCCAGAGCGAGCGAGAACGCTCTCTTCACTTGCTCCTCGATCGTGCCGGCTTCTTTCTCCAATCGCAGAGCGAAGGCGATCGAACGGTCGGTAATCACGTTGCTGTTTAGCAGTGTGAAGGCCTGCGGCGAAACGGCTGCGGCGTCGCGCAGGTCGCAGGATTCGTTCGGATTGGGTTGATTGAAGACTTCGAGGAACGGATCGGCTTGCCCGCGAACGCGATAGGTGTAAATGCTGCGGCGGTTTCGCTGCTCGGGAGTGCGCGACGGCTGATAGGCCGGCGCGATCGAGAACTGAATCATCCGCGGCTGCAGGGCCACTTCCATATTCATCTCCGGCATGATCGGCACGCCGCCCAGCGCGGGATTCAACTCGCCGGTGATCTTCAGCATGCTGTCGCGCAGTTCCTCGGCCGTCAGTCGGCGCGTGGGAAAGTAAGCCAACAGGTCGTTGTTCGGATCATCGTTGCGAAGCCTTTCCATGTTGGGATGACTCGCCGACTGCTGATAGGCCGCCGATGTCATGATCAGCTTATGCAAGCGTTTCAGCGTCCAACCGTTTTCAACAAAGTCAGCGGCCAGCCAGTCGAGCAACTCGGGGTGCGTGGGCTTCGCGCCTTTCGCGCCAAAGTTGTTCGGGTTGCCGGCAATCGGTTTGCCGAAGTGATACTGCCAAACGCGATTCACGATGGACCGCGTGCTGAGCGGATTCTTCGGGTGCGCGATCCACTCGGCGAGTGCAAGACGACGGCCTTCCATCGGCTCAGGCAGCCGGAACGGGTCGGTGCTGCTTGTCGGCTGCGCTCGTGAGCCGAAGGCGCTAGCCTCGGGCTCTTCAGCCACGGGCTTTTCGGCCTCGGGGTTTTCGGGATTCAGCGCCGGTGGTTCAACGCCCGCGGCTAGCGCCGGCGGCTCACTTATCGGGCCGATGCCACTCAGCACGCCCGGCGTAACCGGCTGGCCCGGAGCCTGTAAGGAGCCGCCCAGCAGAATGTGGCTGACCGGTCGCCAGTCTTTCGCCGCGCCGGCATTCATGCGCAGTTTCCGTGCGTTTAGGAAATTCGGATCGGGGCCGTTGTAGACGCTCTGCACCATCGGTTCGTAACGCTCCAGAGCGCGAGTCCAAATCCATTCATCCTGCTCGCGGACCTTCAAGCGGCCTTCTTCCATGTAGTCAAGGCCAACGTGCCGGGGCGGCTTTTTCTCGTCCGGCAGATCCTTGCGATCCTGCTCCGAGACGTACGGCAGACCGTGCTCTTCAAACCACTGACGGGCCGCCGTCTCCTTTTTGTCCTCGAGTTCGTTCTTTCGCTGGGTCGCAAAGGCCAGCAGCCGCTGGACCATCGCGTGGCCTTCTTCAAAACCCTCGCGATTCTCTTCGGGCAAGAGCGGAGCGGACCGCTCGGCCAGTTGCGTCGTGGAAAAGGCGGCGTACATCCGGTAATAGTCGCGCGTCGGCAGCGGATCGAACTTGTGATCGTGGCACTTGAAGCAACGCATCGTCGTCGACAAGAACGTCTGCCCGAGCGCGTTGATCACGTCGTCGATGTAGATCTGCCGAGCTTCGTCGTTCATGACCATCGCCGGATCCCACGGTCCCATGCGCAAAAAGCCGGTCGCCACTAACCACTCACTCTCCTCGTCGGTGTAGTCACCTTTCAGCCGAGCTTGATTGATCTTCCGGCCATCGCCGCTGAGCCGCTGACGCAAGGATTCGTCAGCCAACTCATCTCCTGCCAGTTGTTCGATGACAAAGCGGTCATACGGCATATCGGCATTAAACGCGCGGATGACGTAATCGCGGTAGCGCCACATGTTGGACCGCTCGTAGTCGTTCGAGTAACCGCCCGTATCAGCGTAGCGAGCCACGTCAAGCCAATGCTGTCCCCAACGCTCACCGTAGTGCGGGCTGGCGAGCAATCGGTCGATGAGATTACTGAATGCGGTTTGCGGATCGTTGATCGATTCCTCTTCGAATGCTTCGATTTCCTCCGGCGTCGGCGGCAGACCGATCAAGTCGTACGTTGCGCGGCGGATCAGCGTTCGCGGATCGGCTCGCTTAGCCGGTTCGGTCTCAGCCGCAGCAAGTTTTTCGCTCAGGAAGCGATCGACGGGATGGCTTGAATGTTGAATCTCGAACAAGGAATGTCGAATGATGAGGTTAGGAACACTCGACTCTTCTTTTTTTCCTTCGGCCTTCGAGTTTCCTTGGTCGACATTCGACATTTCTGGCGGAGCCGCCTTCTTCACCGGTTGAAACGCCCAGATGTCTTCCGGCTTGTAACGGCGATAGGTCCAATCATCGGCCAAGCCACCGCTGGTCGCGACAATGACTCCGTCCTCGTTTTCGGGAACGGACCATTCCCGCTTCTGAATCGCAACTTGCCGCTCTGCATCCGGCCACGGAGCGCCCGCCGCGATCCACTGGCGGATGTACTCGGTTTCCGTCTTGGTCAGTCGGTCGTTTTCTTTGGGAGGCATCTCGTAGCTTTCCCACAGCACCGCCTGATACAGCGGACTCTCGTCCGGTTTGCCGGGCACGAGCGACGGTTCTTCGGATTCACCACCTTTCAGCATGCCTTCCCGAGTGAGAAGGTTATAATCACCGCGAATGTCATTAGGATCATTGCCATGACAGCCAAAGCATTTCACTTTGAGCAGCGGCCGGACGCGGAGTGTGAAAAGGCGCTCGGCTTCAGCGTTTTCTGTGGCATTCACGCTTCCGCACACAGTGAACGCGAGCAGTGACAAGGTGACAAGGTGACACGGTGACAAGGTGCGGGGGCGATAGTGTGACATTGTTATTTGATGATCCATGTTATTTGATGATCCATGTTTCCGGATGATTGATCATGCCGACGATGGTGCCGATGATTTCGTCGTAGGTCTTGTAAAGTTTGGCGGCTTCGTCACGGTTAACGTATTCGCATTTGACGGCAAACTCCAACCATACTTGTGTCTCTGCGGCCTCGGTTTCGCTGTCAGATAACTTGCTGATAAAGTGCGCCTCGTAGCGTCGCTTACGAAGATCACCATCGCCGCATCAAACGCCTTCGCGTACACCTCCAAATCTCGGTGTGTCCTAATTTTGCCTGTCACCGTGTCACCCCTCACCTTGTCACCCAGTCACGCTCACGGCTTGCCATGGTCATATATCTCCTTGATTTCATCCGCAGTCAGAGCTGCCGCAAAGATTGCCATTTCGTCGATGCTGCCGTTGAGATTGCGGATGGCGAACTCCGCGTCGGGCATGGTGGGCGTCGCCCAGTTGCCGATCGATGCCGCGCCAATGCGTGTTGCCGACGGCATCTGCTCATCCGGCACAATGTGACGGCTCAAGACATTTCCGTTTGTATAGTGAGTGATCGTCCGCGCATCCATGTCGCAGGTGACTGCCAGATGCAGCCATTTGCCGTTCATCGAGGGCTGCCAAAAGGACGGCGACAAGGCCTTGAAGTCTCGCGGCCCCTGCTGCGTGCGCTCGACGGGCCGCACCGAGAAATAGATTTGGCCCGTGTCGAGGATCTGCCAATGCGGCTCCCCCTTGTCGTATCCGTCGGTCAGCAGCAGCGAGTTGTACCAACGGTCGAGGCTGTCGATTTTGACCCAGCACGCGAGGGTCAAGGAGCTGTACTCGCCTGGTATCTGAACGCGGACGCGATCCGCAGGCCGCTTGAATTCCAAGGCTCGCTTCGCATCCCAACGCCCCTCAACCTCGCGCGCACCGACGATCGCTCCATCCAACTCCTTGTTCGTAGGCTCGTTACTACACGCCAGCCGCCGCTCCCAGTCACCGGCTTGATCAAACGCATAATACGCAATCAGCCGTGGGTCGCGTCGCGTTGCATCCGACCACGCCTTCCATCGTTCATAGCGGGCGGATCGCTGCATCTCAGCACGCGACTCAAGCCCGGCAATATCAACGAAGGTCTCCGGTGTAACTTGGGAATCCCGATACGAACCATCCGCGGATCGGATTACCGATTGTCCGGCCGACAGCCGCCGCTTCTCGTTGGACGGACGGTGCAACTCAACTTCGCCGTCAAAGACTTGTACGTTGGCTCCATCCGTCGAAACGGACAGTCCGAACTCCGTCCCCAAATCCACGACTGTCATGTCGTCCACTTCAAGCGCAAACCCCCGAGCCGCTGGCGGTACGTGGGCACGCAGGCGGCCGCTGTGAACGCGCGCCAGGGTTGCAGATTCAAGTTCCAATTCCGCGGGGCCTTCGACGATCACCGTCGCCCCACAAAAGAACTCGACCTGAGCATGACCTGCCTGGATCGCAAAGCGTCCTGGCGGAAGTGCGTCACCGACTTCGAGTGCCGGTTGGTCGACGCCCCATTCAACATCTACAAGGTGGGTGACCAAGGCGATGCCGTGCGAGGTCGCCTCTCGCGATGCATCGCGGGCACTCAGGTCGCCCGTTCCAGCAACTTTTACTAAACCGTCCGAATGGTCCGGGAATTGCGAATAGACGATCCAGCCCGCCAGGACACAGACCAGCAGCGACAACGCACTGACCAGCCAAAAACTTGTGCTGAACACGCGGCGCGTCTGTTCCGACGTAGCCGAAGTCGCCAGACTTTGGCAATTGGGCGTCAACTCGGCCAAAGTCTGGCGACTTCGGCTACCACTCATCTCGCTGAGCGGCGGCGCGAGTCCTGCGTCGGTCTCCAGTTGCATCGCTGCGGTAATCATCTGCATTTGAACAAAATGGGACCTGGCTTCCGCGTTGGGTTTCAGAATCTCGCGGATTCGCGCGACGCCTTGCTCGTCCAGCGAGCCGGATTCCCAATCGATCAACAGCGATTCAAGTTCGTCGAATTCTGTACTCATCTTTCAACTCCACGTAGCCGAATTCGCCAGAATTTGGACAGCGGCTCGTCGCCGGCCAAAGTCTGGCGACTTCGGCTACGAATCTTCCGCCGCGAGACGTTTCTGAACGCATGCGGCCAACTGCCGTCGAATCCGCAGCAAGGCCACCTTGATTGATCCGACCGTCCGCTCCACGGACGCAGCAGTATCCGCCATGGACATGTTGCGAAAATACCGACGTTCGATCAGTTCCCGATTGGTGGGAGTCAGCAATTGCATGCAGGGCCGCAGCGCTTCGCGAATGGCATCCACCTGCCCGGCCTGCCGCTGAGCTTCGTCGCTGAGCGTCGCCACGAGTTCCGAATCCAGCAGCAACCGATCCCGCTTCTGGTCTCGAACATGAGCCAGCACCTGAAAGCGGGCAATCGCGAAAGCCCACGACAGAAACGGCTTGTCCGGCTGAAACTCGTCAATCTTCCGCCACAGGACCAGGTTCGTCTCCTGCACTACATCCGCCGCCCGATTCCGATCGCCGAGCAACGAAAAGACGTACCCGTACAGCCGATTCTGATGCTCGGTAAGCTGCTGCACGAAATGTTCCGTCTTGTCCGAACTATCCATGATTCCTCCGCGATACAGGCAATTACCGCGGCAACCAACAAGGTTACATAAAATCGGCGGGTTCTTCGAAATTGACCGCGGAGCAACGCGAAATGCGGGAATTATCGACGATCTAGCCGCTTTTGGAGGCGCGTCGAGAGCTGTTCCACGAACGCCGGATTTGCCTGCGCGATATTGTTCGTTTCCTTGGCCGGGGACGTGTGATCATACAGCTCGGCGTAGCCATCTTTGTGGACGATCAGTCGATGCGTGTCAGTGCGGATGGTTCTGGCGGCGTCGCCGTAGGAGATTGCCGCATGGCCGGGGGAAGTGGGCTCTTCGAGCAACGGGAGCAAAGAGGCTCCGTCCACGAAATCGGGTTGACGAAGTCCTGCCAGATCGCACAAGGTGAGACGAATCGCTTTTCCACTTTCTCCCGCCGAAGATTGATTAGCAGCCCGTGCCGCATGCCGGTCAGCGTCAGGTACTGAAGCGCCTGCCTGCGGCAACGATCACCTGAATCGCCGTTTCCAACAATACCAATTTCATCAAGTTATTTTTTTGCGGATACAGTTCGTATCATTCGGTAGTGTCCCAACATTGTGTTGCTGAGAAGTTTTGGGTGGCTGGGGCTGAGTCCGCGAAGCCCCAGTGCGTCGCACGCTGGGGCTTCGCGGACTCA
>JBGTKH010000066.1:0-10528 GCA_041744735.1 Pirellulaceae bacterium
CGGCGCGTCAACTGATAGCGGGCTTCCGCAAAAACCGCTTTGGGAAAACACCTTACTCGCCCCCACAGCCCTAACGGTGCGGCGACATATCGATGATTGTTGACCCAGGCATCGGTCTGTCCCAAGGCGTGAAAGTAGCGCCGCAAATACTGCCGGGTAAGACGTTCTTTAGGAATGAAATGACGAACCTTTGCCGCGGGGCACCAGCAGCCACGATGTCCATCCGTTATCATCTGCAGTTGTACGGATGCTTCTTCGCCGCCCACCGCACTCGGCCCCATACGGCCGAGAATTGGGTTGTACTTGTAGCGGCGCTGCACGGCGGTACGAATCGCAAAGTTTGCACCGATAGCCAGCGTGCGCTCGTCGAACTCGATCGGCCGCGACCCTATGTCCAACACCGCGTAGATTGTGGCTACGGAGGGCCAAACGTCTTTGAGCCACGCCGGTGGTGGAACTTCAAACCAAGGTTCGATGCGTCCGCCGAAGAACGCCATGTCCGGGTGTGCGTGTGCCGCCGCGACGTACTCGGCCAACCAATCTCGTTCGACTAACACATCGTCATCCGTCCACAGGATCAGTTCACTGTTAGTGCTGGCCACGGCCGCGTTCCGCGCGTGCGACAGGCCCAGCTTCGGCTCGAATACGCGCCGCATCGGAAGACGCCCGGAGTGCCGCGCAATCACAGCATCCGTGTCATCCGTGCAGTTGTTATTGACGACGATAAGATCCCACTCGACAGCCGAGGGAATCTGCAGTTCATGCATTTGGCGGAGCGTTTGGTCGAGCAGAGCTGCTCGGTTCCAAGTGCAAATGGCCACCGTAACGTGCATGGATCGAATTCCTTGTGATTGACCAAACGCGAGCTAGCTACTTGCGTCTGACATAGAAACGCCAGCGGGGAGGCTATCAAATCGCTTCCTATCAGGCAACGTCACTCTACGCAGCTTCCGATTGGCCGATCATGTTGCGCCAGGCTCCCCGGGCGCGGCGGCGGATGGACTTCATCTGATACCGCGGACCGACCAGCAACCGGTAATGCCAGGACGGCGGAGTCTCGGAGATGACCCACGTGGACTTGTCGACCAGCAGATGACGCTGGTGTCGCCGACAGAACTCTTTCACCGGCTTCCGAATTGGATAGCCGTCATCGGGGTTCCACAGCCGATCGGTGCCCCAAAACCAGTCATCGCCTGTGAGAATCGCGTTGGGAAACAGCGTGTGGCAAACATCCAGCTCGCGCCCGGATTTGTCGGCATCCAAGTAAATCAAATCGGGACGCAGCCCGGTTTGTGCGATTCCGTACAATGCCTCGGGAGCCATCCCTCGAATCGGAATCAGCCGCTCTCGATACTCCCACATGTTGGCGAGAAACGTTTCGTACAGGCCGTCGGGCTGCCGCGTCAGTTGTTCGATCTGCCATCGGTGAGCCGATTCGCGGCGGGTAGCTTCAAGCCCCACGCCGCCCAGCCAAGGATCGACCGCAATCACGACGACATTGGGGGACGTCTCCAGCCACACTTTGGCCGATGCGCCGAGCATCACGCCGATCTCGATCACGACTTCAACGGCGTTGCGTTTGATCTGCTCGATGACCAAATGTTTTCCACCGGCGTCCCATCCCCATTCCACCGATCGCGCGTCCGGGTGCTTGTCTGGCCAAGGGTGAGCAATTCGGAGTTGTTTGAGCGCTTCATCATTCGTCATTTGTGTTACCTAACTGCACGCCGATGAGAAAATGCGGCGAAGCTGTAACACAATCCGTTAGGACGGTCAACCTCATTTCAAAATTCGCTGAAGAGCCGATTTCACATTTCGCTCGAGGTGCCGCCCGCCGCGGGAACATAACAGTGGCGGACGTAGTCCATCACCATGCGGTCGGCGTTGAAGCGCCAGCCCAGGCTGCGGATGGCGTGCTTCATGCGAGCGATCCAAGCACAGGGCAAGCCGCGGTCATCACGTTTGTAATAGAGTGGAATGACTTGTTCGCGCAGGACCGTGGACAGCGCGTCGGCATCGCGGCGGTCTTGGACTTCTGGATCGGTGTGCGAGCGGCCTAGCCCGATGGCGAAGCCGTTTCCACCGTCGTAGGCCTCGGCCCACCAGCCGTCGAGGACCGACAGGTTCAAGCCGCCGTTCAAGACAACCTTCTGGCCGCTGGTGCCGGATGCTTCCAGCGGGCGGCGCGGGTTGTTCAACCACACGTCCACGCCTTGCACCAGATGCCGGCCGACGTTGATGTCGTAATCCTCGATGAACACGATCTTGCCCAGGAACCGCTCGTCGCGCGCCAGTTGCGCCACTTGCTGCAACACCTTCTTGCCAAGATCGTCGCGCGGATGTGCTTTGCCGGCGAAGACCAATTGCACGGGGCGCTGTGGGTCGTTGATCAAATCGGCGAAGCGCTCTAAGTCGGAGAAGATCAGGTTGCCGCGTTTGTACGTGGCAAAACGCCGTGCAAAACCGATCGTTAAAGCGTCGGGACTGAGCGCTCGCTTCAGCATTCGCACGATCTCTTTTGGTTCGCCGCGGCGTTCGGCGTCTTGAGCAACTCGGCGCCGCACAAAGTCGACCAGCCGCGCCTTGAGCGTCAAATGCGTTTCCCACAACTCGCCGTCGTCCACGCTGGCAATGCGTTCCCACACTTCCGGCTCGCCGCTGCGGCGATACCAATCCGACGCCAGGTGGCGATCGTACAGCCGATGCATTTGCGGGGCGAGCCACGAGAGCACGTGCACGCCGTTGGTGATATGCCCGATCGGCGCTTCGTCCTCGGACCGCTCCGGCCACAAACAAGACCACATGTTGCGCGACACGCGCCCGTGCAGCGCCGACACGCCGTTGGCTTTGCGTGACAACTTCAACGCCAGCACCGTCATACAAAACGGTTCGTTCACATTGTCAGGATCCACTCGGCCCAGCGCCATGAGTTGTTGGGACGAAATGCCCAACGCATCGCGCACCGGGCCCAGATGCTCTTCGATCAAGGCCGACGAGAAGCGGTCGTGACCGGCTGGCACAGGCGTGTGCGTAGTGAAGACCGACTGGCGTGCCACTTCGCGTGCGGCATCGACGAATGCCTGTCCGTCATTGTGCATGTGCTGGCGGATCATTTCCAACACGGCGAACGCACTGTGGCCTTCGTTCAGATGCAGCACGCTCGGCGAGATTCCCAGCGCGGCCAGCGCCCGGACGCCGCCGACTCCTAACAGCAGCTCTTGACGAATCCGCACGCGGTTGTCGCCGCCGTAGAGCCGCGCCGTTAACTCGCGGTCTTCCGCATCGTTGCCCGGCACGTCGGAATCCAACAACAGCAACATGCAGCGGCCGACCTGCAGTCGCCACACCTTCGCCCGAATTGACCCGCTGCGAGTTTCGATTTCGACGCGCACCGGTTCACCATTGGAACCTAGCGCCAAGCCCAGCGGTAACTGGCCGACGTTTACGTCGGTGTAATCCTCTTGTTGCCAACCGCGTTCGTCCAGCCGCTGATGAAAATAACCTTGATCGTAAAACATGCCGACGCCAACCAGCGGCACACCCAAGTCCGACGCGCTCTTAATATGATCGCCGGCCAATACGCCCAAGCCGCCGGAATAAATCGGGATCGACTCGTGCAAACCAAATTCGGCTGAAAAATAAGCGACCGGCCGCGAGTGCAACGGCCCAGCGTTTGTCGCGGCCCACGTCGTCGTGCTGCGCAGGTATTCTTGCAGCCGGTGGTAGACGTAATTGATGCGGCTGTGCAGCACGAGTTGCCCGGCACGCTGCTCCATTTTCTCCAGCGAGATTTCCGAGAGCAAGGCAATTGGGTTGTGATCCAGTTGCCGCCAGCGGACAGGATCGAGATCGCGCATCAACGCCTCGCCGTCGCGGTCCCAACTCCACCACAAATTGCGCGCCACGGCCCACATGCGTTCATGAGCCGGGACGATGAATTGTTCCAACCGGCGAGCGTCACTGACGACGGGACCCAATTGGCCGGCGGCGTCGACCAAACGCTGGACTTCATCCGGCGTGAAGCGACGCGCCTCGATCGTCTGCACGATCAGCACGCCCTGCAGCACGCCATGATCGATCAGCGGCACGCCGAGGAACGACTGATAAGCGTCTTCTCCGGCATCCGGGAAGTATTTGAAGCGCGGATGTTTTATCGCTTCCTCCACGGCCACCGGACGTACTTGCTGGGCCACTAGTCCCGCCAAGCCTTCATGCAAACCCATCCGCAATTCGCCGATGCAGTCCTGATTGAGTCCCACGGTGGCGGCCAACAGTAACTTCGCCCGATCCGGCTCCAGCAAATAAACCGAACAAACATCCACGTCCAGGCGGTTGCCAACCAGCGAGACGATGTTGGCCAAAGTTTCGTCCGGCTTGCCGTCGGCGGAAACCAAATGGCTAATTTCTTCGACCGTTAGCAGCCGCGATTCCTTGCTACCAGTAATCGTGGTCATTGCTCGCATCCTTTCCCAATTGACAGACAAAGCCGCGTCGCACGAGCATGCCATTGGGAGAGGAGGAAGGACCAGAGTTGCTCGTGCATCGTATTTGCCGCGCGTGCACGTTGCGCGCCGCGTGCGAATTGACGACGGCCGCCATGACGCGGTGACCGCGTGCATGTGCCACGTTCCTGCAGAAAACCCCGGCAGTTCACTTGGCGACGTATCCTGATGCATTTGCGTCGCCACCTGACCTCGCCAATATCGTGAGCGTCGCTGCACAACTATTGCGCAGTACTGTTCCGTACTGAAGAGCAACGCAATAGCGCTACAACGAAGTCGCGCGGATAACTGCTCACAAGACGCGACTTTCACACATGTCCGAAACGAGGCGTGTGGGCCAGCGCACGTCTGGCACACCAATTGCCTCTAGCGGTATGCCTCCTCTCCCGGTCGATTGTTCGAGTTTACTTCGAACCCGCTGGCGGCCACTTCCTCTCCCAGTGTCTCGCAGATTGAGTTGCGCATGGTTTGCGCGCTCAAAGACCAAAGGAGCGTGCAATGACAACGACCAACGTGAGCACTGACGCGGGATTCACCAAACAGCAGCAAAGTTACTTGCAAGGTTTCGTGATGGGAGCCGACGTGGCGCGGGCGGTGCGCGGGTTGCCTGTGCTTTCCGGCAGCGCGCATGGTAATGGGAACGGGAATGGTCGTGGAGCGACGATTCAGATTGGTCCCAGCCCCGCGACTGAACCGTCGCCCGCCGGACCCGAATCAATTCACTTCGAGGCCCAGAACCGTTTTTTGGCGGCCGGCAAGAAGCTATGTCCCGAGGAACAAGCCAAGCGAGTCAAGAACCCGCTCGACATGTGGGACGAAATCCGCGCCAATGCGGTGCAAGAGAAATACCCTAAGGGCACCGATGTCCTGCTTTACAAATTCCACGGCCTGTTCTACGTCGCGCCGGCGCAGAACGCGTTCATGTGCCGGCTGCGGATTCCCGGTGGAGCATTTAAATCGCAGCAACTTCGCAGCGTGGCCGATTTGGCTCAGGCCTACGGCGGAGGATACACGGACGTCACGACGCGAGCCAACTTGCAGATCCGTGAAATCGCCGCGAAAGATGCGATTCACGTGCTCACGGGATTACAAGAGTGCGGTATCGTCAGCCGCGGCTCGGGTGCGGACAATATTCGCAACGTGACGGCCAGTCCCACCAGCGGCTTCGATCGGCAGGAACTGATCGAAACGCTGCCGTTGGCGAAGGAGATGCATCACTACATCCTCAACCACCGCGAGATGTATGGGCTGCCGCGCAAGTTCAACATTGCCTTCGACGGCGGCGGCACGATCAGCGCCTTGGAGGATACGAACGACATTGGCTTCACCGCGGTCGAAGTCACCAACGAGAAAGCAACCGGCGATCTTCCAGCCGGTATTTATTTTCAACTTTGCTTGGGCGGCATTACCGGTCACAAGGATTTTGCGCGGCCGACGGGTGTGCTGCTGAAACCGGAGCAGTGCGTGCCGGTGGCGGCGGCGATCGTGCGCGTGTTCATCGCGCATGGCGACCGCACGGACCGACACAAGGCGCGGCTAAAATATGTGCTCGACGATTGGGGCTTTGAGAAGTTTCTCACCGAAACGGAAAAGGAATACGCCAAATCACTTCCCCGCTCCCCGCTGGACCTGTGCTCCCAGCGGCCGCCGGTCGACAGGCAGGCGCACGTTGATTTTCACCTGCAGAAGCAAAGCGGCGTCCACTATGTGGGCGTCGTCCTGCCTGTCGGCCGGCTTTCTTTCGATCAAATGCACGCCCTGGCGGACATCGCCGACCGCTTCGGCCGCGGCGAGTTGCGGCTGACGGTATGGCAGAACCTGCTGATTCCGCACATCGCCGAAAACGACGTCGACGACGTGAAGCATGCGCTGGAAGCTATCGGACTGGATTGGCAAGCCACCAGCGTGCGTGCCGGTTTGGTGGCTTGCACGGGCAATACGGGCTGCAAGTTTTCGGCCGCCAACACAAAAGGCCAAGCCATGATCCTGGCCCGCTATCTGGAAGCACGAATCACGCTCGACCAGCCGGTCAACATTCATCTGACCGGCTGTCCGCATTCCTGCGCTCAGCATTACATCGGCGACATCGGCCTGCTGGCGACGAAGGTCGAAGTGGGCGAGGACATGGTCGAGGGCTATCACATCCACGTGGGCGGCGGTTACGGCGACGACCGGGAAATCGGCCGCGAGATTTTTCCGTCCGTTGGGTTCGACGATGTTCCGCCGTTGGTGGAACGCATACTGCAAGTGTATCTCGAGCGTCGTGCGAGCCCCGAAGAGTCATTCGCCAGTTTCACGCGCCGACAAGATATCGCGCAACTAAAAGAAATGGTCGAGCAGTTGGAACCAATCGTTTAGCCGCGACCCAAGGGGGAGCACCGATGCCCGTTTCACTGATTCCAGAAAGTGCCCCGTTTGACACGGAGCAGCGCGCATGGCTGAATGGCTTCTTAGCTGGTCTGCTGGGTATGCAGGAAACCAACGGCAACGGCCAGTCCGCGTTTTCAGCAACTGCGAATATAACTGCCACGACACTTATCGCCCCGGCTGCGGTCAACTCGCAACGGACTGACGCGGAGGAAGATCTTCCTTGGCACGATCCGGCGCTGCCGATGGACGAACGTTTGCAAATGGCCAATGGCAAACCGCTCCAGCGCCGGCTGATGGCCGCGATGGCACAGTTGGATTGCGGTGCCTGTGGCTACTTGTGCCAGACGTACTCAGAAGCGATTGCTCGCGGCGAGGAAAAGAGCCTCACGCTCTGTTCGCCGGGCGGCAAAGACACCGTCAAGATGCTCAAGAAGATCTTGAAGGAGGGCGCTGGCGACGCGGCCCAACGCAACGGCAATAATAACCCGAAGCGTGAGCGAGGGACGGCTTAGCCGTCTGACACGGATCCCTCGCTTACGCGTCGCCTTACGGGCGAGTCGGCTGCGGCGTACGATCGCACGAATCCGCTGCTGGCAAAAATTGTAAGCTCGGCGAATTTGAATCAGGGCGGTTCCGCCAAAGATACTCGCCACATCGTCATTGACTTGAGCGGCAGTGGATTGACATACGAAGTGGGCGATTCGCTGGGCGTGTATCCAACGAATTGTCCGGAGCTTGTGGATCAGATCATCGCCGCGCTCCATGCCGACGGTAAAAGGCAAGTCGCGGGCAAAGACGGCCATCAGCGGACGCTGCGAGAATGCTTGTTGAAATCGTGCAACCTGCGCGACTTCGACGAAGAGTTGGTATTGCTATTGGCCGAATCTGCCAGCGAGCCGGACGCCGGTCTACTGCGAGCGCTGGCCGAAGACGACGACCGCCTGTCGTCGATGGATGTTCTCGACCTGTTGTTGATGGCCGCTTCAGCGCGTCCAAGCGTCGAAGGCTTCGTAAATGCGCTGGCCGCGCTTACCCCGCGGTTGTATTCGATTTCCAGTTCGCTGAAAGCAAACCCGGACCAGGTGCATTTGACGATTGCCAAAGCCACGACGATGGTCGAAGGGCGGCTGCGCAAAGGCGTGGCGTCGACGATGTTCGCCGACCGCCTTTCGCCCGGCGACCGCGTGCCCGTGTTCGTTCAATCGTCGCACGGCTTTCGGCTGCCTGCGGACGGGAGCGATCCGATCATTATGGTCGGGCCCGGCACCGGCGTCGCGCCGTTCCGCGCGTTTCTTCAAGAGCGCACAGCCACCGGCGCGCGGGGCGAAACCTGGCTATTCTTCGGCGACCAGCATCGCGAGACCGATTTTCTTTACGAGAGTGAACTCACCGCGTTCTTGGCGGACGGCACGCTCACGCGGCTCGACGCCGCCTTCAGCCGCGACCAGCAGGAAAAAATCTACGTGCAACATCGCATGCGCGAACGCGGCGCGGAATTGTACCGTTGGCTCGAGCGCGGCGCCTACTTCTACGTTTGCGGGGACGCCAAGCGCATGGCAGGCGATGTCGATCGAGCGCTGCAAGACATCATCGCTAAGCACGGAGGCATGTCGTCCGACGAAGCCAAATCGTATGTTGCCGAATTGTCCCGGAGTAAGCGTTACCTGCGGGACGTCTATTGAACATGTGCTAGTCGCACATGGAACCCAACGCGTAAGTTTTGAAGTTGCGCTAGCATCAATTTGTAGCCGAATTCGCCAGAATTTGGTTTTCGAGTTCAACACAAGACCGTCCAAATTCTGGCGAATTCGGCTACCATCAATTGAAACTCGCAACTTTAAAACGCGTACGCGACGGGGTGGCTGGGGCTGAGTCCGCGAAGCCCCAGAATGCGACGCACTGGGGCTTCGCGGACACAGCCCCAGCCACCTAAAGCTGAACAGCAACAGCTAGTCAACGAACGGCACCAATTCCGTCCTGCGGTTCTCGCGGATCAGCAGCAGATGGTTGACGGGAATCGGTTGCCAGCCGGGATCGTCGCTGAGCCGTTCGGAGCTGACAATCACGGTCGACTCACCGGCCAGCGGATCGAGCATCCGGCAGACGCCCCCTTCGCACGTGTAACGGCGGCCCGTGTGCAGATAGAGCGAGTCGGCATGTTCCGGCGCGCCGGAGGTGACGCGCGAGACAACGCCGCGCTGCCCGTCGGACACCGCAACGTTCAAATACGAAGGCTCCTCGACGCCATGTTCCCGCGCCAGTGCGAACAAGCGCCGAATCGCCGCGCTCAGTGCCGCCAACATCGCGTCGGCCGTTTGGTCCGGCGACGGCGGCGGGCGGTACGCTTCGAGGAACAGGGCAAACAAGTGCTCCGAATCGGTTGTTCCCTGAATCGCATTAAATGTCGTTTCGGACAGTTCGTTCAGCAGGTGCCGCCGCAACCGCCGAAAGCCGCCGATGTCGCCGTTATGCACCAGCGCGAAGCTACCGTAGGTAAACGGGTGGCAGTTGGTCTCGGTGACCGGAAGCCCCTGGGTCGCCGCACGCACGTGCGCCAACACACACGAGCTGCGCGTCACACGCGCGAGATGCAATAAGTTTGCATTGCTCCACGCCGGCGAGATCGAACGAAACAGCGCCGGCTCGCCGCTCAACTGCGGCACATAAAACGCCACGCCAAATCCGTCGCCGTTTAGCGGCTCCTCGCGCTCCTTCGCAGAAAAGCTCTGACGGATCAACGAATGCGCAGGCTCGGTGATCAACGCACTAAGCGTGATCGGCGGGCCCAGATAGAAAGTGAAGCGGCACATGGGTAGCGAATGTCCCTCGTAATCGGCGAATCATGCCGCGGGTAACGTCCCGTCAGCAACTCAATTGTAATCGAGTGTTGTCTATCAGGAAAAGATACTCACGCGGATAGTAGTGGTACAAGTTGCCGTAGCGGAAGTGGTGACACTTCCGAAGTCTCACGACTTCGGCTACCAAAATGTACCACTACCACGCGGATGTTAGTTCGCTCATTGGTCTGTATAATATGGAACCGAATTGCAGCAAACATCACCCATGTCAACGGCTTACACGGGCGAGTGAAATACCAGCCCGCGGTTGTGTTGCTCGTGAGCATCTTGACGTGCGGCCTGGCGGGGTTGATCTTTGAAATTCTGTATGCCTTCGACGTTGCCGAATCCACTGCGTCCCACGGCATCCGCGGCCGCATGACACAACTGGGAACGTGGGTGATCGTCTGCAATGCGGCCGCACTGGTAACCAGTCTCATCCCCGGTGGTGTTCTCGTCGGCTTTCCGCTAGGCATTCTGGCCAGTGTCTTTGTGCAGGTTGAACTAAATCGGTTGGCCGAGCAGATGACCGGACTGACCTCTGACCTCTGACCTCTGACCTCTGACCTCTGACCTCTGACCTCTGACCTCTGACCTCTGACCGATCGGCGTCGCCGGGTGGGAAACGAGGCTCGTCGAGTCGCTGCCCAAAAACCTGCGCGGCAGCCTGCCGTCGATCGAGGAACTCGAAGCCGAACTGTCCCGCGAGCCCACGCCGCTGAAGCCGCCGAAACGCCGGAGACGCACCAATGCTTGAACAACTCAACAACCGACGGCGCTGCGTGGTCCGCGTGCTGGTCGAGATGCTCGCGCCGTACA
>JBGTKH010000067.1:0-5939 GCA_041744735.1 Pirellulaceae bacterium
CAGGTCGTAGAGCTCTTCGGCGTGCGTGTCGTACGTGGGACCTGCGCGGCCGATAAGTGCCGGGACTCCGGCATCGTAGGTGAAGGTTAGCGTTGCCATCGAGGGATCCAGCTTTTTGGCCACTCGCACGACCAGCGGCGTAAAGATCGGGCCTGCGTCTAGCGCATTGTCGCCGTTGGCCGGAACGCTGTCCAGGTCGTAGCCGTCGGCGTAGTCGGGCACACCGTCCAAATCGCGGTCGGCATCGTTCACGCCGATGAATTTGCCCGGGCGATCGGACGCGTCTTCGATCTCGTCTTCGGCGGCATCATCCAAAAACGTGTTCAGGCCGTCGTCGTTGAAGCTGTCGATGTCCAGGTCGACGTCGAAGACGGTCATGAGCAGCCAGTCGCTCGCCAGCGACAATCCCGAAGGGCTTGCGAAGATCAACTTGATAGCGACTTGCCCGCGTTTGGTTCCCTCGGCGTAGACGGTGTGGGGCAAGTCGACGCCGGTGCTGTGTTTCGGACGTTCATGCACACCGTCGTACACATAATCTCCCAGTGGGATTTCCGTGGACTTGGCAGAATCGTTCCAGAGTCTTACCTCACCCGTGTTCGTGGAAGGGACTGCTAACGTCAACTTGAACATTTTCAATTCCGGGGTTACGTCGTCCTCGGTAAGCGCTGGCATCGGGTTATTCAATTCGTCCAGGAATTCGCGCGTCAGCACTACGTCGACCAGTTCGCCGTCGAGCACAACCAACCGGCCCGGTTCGTCTTCTTCCACCAACTCGTCCGCTTCATCGGGATCACCGCCGCTATGGTTCGAATCGGTTTCGATATTAACATCGACGCCCAGGACATTGATCACCAGCGTTGCGGGGACGGCGCTGTTATCGATGCCGTCGTACACGTAGTACAAGTACTCGTCCACGCCCGCGGCGTTGGCTTGATAGGTCAAGGAACCGTCGGGGTTGACCGTTAGCACTCCCAGCGGCGAACCGGTTGTCGACGAATAGGCACCGACGGTTAGCGGGTCGCCGCTGTCCGTGTCCCAGTCGTTCACGAGCAGGCCGTCGGCTGCACTAATATCCAGTGCGCCGCCGACGATCACGCGATACAGGTCGTCTTGGGCCTCAGGCAAATTGTTGGTCACCTAGATGGTCACTGTGGCCACGTTGCTGTGCAGCGAGCCGTCGATGAACTTGTAGGTGAACGTGTCGATGCCGGCAAACGTGTCAACCGGATCGTAGGTGAAATCGCCGGTGTTGGGATCGAAGGTCAGGGCTCCGTGCGACGTGCCGCTGACCAGGACGAATGTCTGCGGCGAGCGATAGTAGACGTCGTTGGCCAGCACGCTGCCGGAGGAATTGAAGGTCTCCAAATGGCCGACCGTGAACAGATAGGTGCCGGCATCAATGCCGTCGTCGTGAGCAATCGGCGGGTAGATCAGTTCGCCCGTCAATTCCGGATCGTCGTCTTGGATCGTGCCCGTGGCGGAACTGGTGCCCAACGTCGCGCCTGACACGCCGGAAAGCTCGACGCTGAACGACTCCTGCGGTTCAGGCGTCTTGTCGTTGATGATGGGAACGGCGATTAACTTGACGATCTCGCCGGCAGCGAAGGTCAACGAGCCGCTGGTCGCGGCGTAGTCGGAGAGCGCGAGCGCCGATCCGTCGACCGTGTTGAAACTGACCGAAGACACACCGCTGTGATCGCCCGTGCGGCGGACCACAAAGTACGCCAAGCCGTTTCGTTCTGCGGCCGTGGCAGGGTGGATCGACAACTCCGGGCCGGCAATCGCGGGCATCTGTGTAATGGTCACCGTGCCCCATGACGGGTAAGCACCATCGGCCGAAGGCGGTGTGATAGTGTCCATCACCACGTTGAGATAATTGGGACCACTGGGATTGCCCGAAACGCTGAACGCCGTGCTGCCGGTATACGTTTCCAAGGTGCCGTTAGCTGACACCGATTCGGTCCCGCGCTACAATGCACGGCAATTTGTCGACGTTCCTGTGTTCATTGCGAGTTGCAACATGTATCGCTTCACGGACGAGTCGAATTTCCCGCATCAGTTACTATATCACGTAATGTCCAAATGTGAATGCGTCCGCCAATTTCACTGGCAACCGCATATTTGGCATCGGGGCTGAACGCTACTTTAACACACAAATTTTTTGTTTTCGCCCTCCACACTTCCCGTCCCGATGCCAAGTCCCAGATCTTAATGACTCCACCTGCGGGTTCCGGGACACGCCCCGCAACAAGCTGTTCGAGTCGAACGCCCGACGAAATCAAAAACCTATCGTCAGGGGAGTAAGCGATGTCAAAAGTATCAAGAGATGTGGTGAGAATGACAGGTTTCTTCGAAGCATGCACATCCCAAACCAATAACTCACCCGCACCTTCAGTGAGGTTTCCGCCGGCGCTTGCCAGTTGCTGGCCGCTGTGAGTTACGGCCAACCGCCATATGGGCACCGTCGTTTTTCGTATAGAAACGAGTGATCGGCGCTCAAGGTCCCACTGTGCAAGGAATCCATTCGCTGCAATTTCGTTATCTGCGGTACTCCCGCCAGCCAAAAAGCAAATCTTGTTTTCAGGTCCGCATGCCAGCGAATTGACATTCTCGAAACCAGGAAACTGAATGTGTGACACGATAGCAAGATCCGGCAACTTCCGCACTTCGATCCCAGGCCTGGTGATTGACGTTGGGTGCGTGCCTGATTGAACGTTATGGTGTTCCGTTTCAAGGGGATGGTCACCAGACTCGACGTCAGACCCGACGGTAATTAGGTACTTTCCGTTAGGTGTGACCGCAATTGCGTGAAACAAAAAGTCAATCTCTAATTCCCGATTAACCTGCATCGTGGACAAATTCAAAACGCCGAGTAAACCATTGACGGCGCCGAGACCAGGACGCCCGGAATTCGACCTCGCACCGGCGAATACCGCGTGACTTCCTGGTGGGACAACTCTCAATTGATGTACTGCGCAGCGCAAATCGGCGCGCTTCCTTCGTTGGAAGTTGAGCATGCTCCAAGTCTCAATGCCTCCTGCTGTTTCATCGCGTGCACCTCCGACAACTAGGATGTTGCCCGCATTCGCGAAGTCGTAAGTGGCAGTGTAGTATCCGGTAATTACATCCGACGGCTCGGTGGCGCCTGGGGAACTCAAAGGCAACAACGAGAGGAACAACCCGGAAAGCACATGGCGTTGAATGTTCATCTATTGCTTTCGTCAATTGCTAAAAAGGGAACTTAATTTGGCTGTGCGGGATTCTCACCTCGGCCGGGACTCTTCGCGCGTTCCCGCAGATATGCGGTATCGTAGTTTCTAAAGAAAAAGTCTGCCGCGGTCGCGTTATACGACCCAGCCATCATTACGCCGCTGGACGGATGGTGCCCGTGGGCGACGTTAGGACCTGCCGCTAGGCCGAATTGATGGCCAACCTCATGAACAGTAGTTCGTGCAATTTGTTCATAAACATCTAACAGCTCTCCGTCAGCGGCAAGGTAATTGGCAAAATCAGGGAAATGCTCGAGCGGGACAATTGACAATTCACGTTTCAGCAGGGCGTGCCCTGGCGTAGACGTACCGACCAGCGTTACACCAAGATGGCCAAACGGGAGGTTGAGAATGAGCACCGGGAACTTTTCCCTGCTATACAGCCGGTTGTTGAATGTGTGTTCCATTGGATCTAAATCACTGTCGACCGTCGACTGATGGACAGTAGCTACATACGAAACCCAAAACAGTGGCGTTTCGAACAAAGCTGAGTTTCGGTAGCTGCCATCATTTGCCTCCCAATAATCGTACAACCGCGTGATAGGAAGTCCTGGGTCACTTGTATCAAAACCGGAAAGCTCCAGGTGACGATTCGGGGCGATCCAAGGTGTCGCACTCGTGGTCTCATCTTCTTCAAGGACGGTGTATGTAGGCTGTAAATATGCGTCAGCAAAACGATTAACCTGTCGATCTGCAACTGGCTGCATTAGGGAATACTGAGCTGCATACGCACTCTCGTCGTCGGGCCTTATGCGTAGCGTTGGCAGGCCGCTGTCAAGGTGCTTATCGTTACCACCGATGGTCGCAATTACGAAGTCATCTTCGAATGCCAGTATCTTCGCACCCTTCGGCGGGTAGGTACCATCTGGTTGCGGCGCGATGTAAATTGTCGGACCGTGGTTGTGGAGAATGCGATAGTTCTTTCCATTATCTTGATCGTGTAGTATGCCGCCTTCAAGATTATGATCGTGGCCGAATATCTTGCGATTTTCCAGGTGCGCTTCCCATCCGGCCGTTGGAAAGGCTCGGGTTCGAGTTGGATTAACGATGGTCGTGTCGACCCGCACGATACTTGGATCAACAATTGTCGGACCCGACAAAACGACAGCGGCCGGCGCTCCTGTTGCATCAACAGCAAACTTGTCCCCAAGAATGTCGCCAAATTCCATTCGATCACGTTCGACATGGAACCGTCGCCAGACGGAAAGTTGCTTGGTTACGTCGGCGCCAAGGTCGAGTAGTTTTTCGAGATTGGCACTACCTGCGTACGATCCCGTCGTCGGGACATCGTAGTGGCCATCCAATGCGTCGAGTCGTTTCTGGTCAAATGAAGCAACAACACGGAAATTATCCCCTGGGGCGAACGTCGTTGCGAGATCGACTTCCGCGATCAACTGACCGTTAACGCGACGCACAGGTGCAGGCACCGACTTACCATCGGCGCCCCACTCCCCGAACGACCCGTCGGCATTAATGGCTCGCAGGCGACCACGGTAACCGTCAAACCAAGCGTCGTATCCACCAAGGGAGCCGCCGGGATAATCCAACGTTTCGTTCAGCGTGCCACGATTGTCGCCCCCGGTGACAACAAAGTCGTCCACGTCATTTGGGTCGATGACGCGATCATCGGATGGATCATCGACGTCGAAGGAACGGAAGTATAGCAAGTCTCCTTCGTTAGCGCCTTTAAGAACTTCCGCGCGTACGCGAACTAGGTTCTTGCCACTGGAAGAAAGCGCTTCACCAACGGTCGAAGCGTCTGGAAAAAGCCGATCACCACCTTTGAAGAATTCCGGATTGCCGCCTTCTTCCAGTTCACCGTAACGTGGTGCCTGGACCTGGATAAACTTTACGGTGATCTCGGGCTTCGGCGAGACCGTCGTGCGATCGTGCTCTTCCCAAAGCACCATGCTATTAGGGAGGATTAATTTTGACGTGACGACAATCTGCGTAGCCATTACGGGCTCTTGACCGAATAATTCGAGGCCTTCGATAAAGAGCTCAAAGTGATGGCTGCCCATCGCAATAGGATAGTCGACACCTGGCGTGAGCGAGGGCGGGAGATTCGAGGCGTGCTTGTTCCATACCTTTATTTTACCTGTATCGAATTGAAAGCTTACAACCGGCGTCAATGGCATTATCGTCGTCGGCGGGCTGTACGCGGAGACGTCGACGACAAAGGGTGTAAACAATAGAGGATCATTCGAAATCACGATCAGCTTACCAGGATTGTATTCTTCGATTCGATCCTCGTATAACGATTGATCAGGGTGTCCAAGTCCATTGTCATTGTCGCTGTCGACGTCAGCGTCGACGTCGATTCCAACAATCGTGGTATTGACGATGTCCGTATGTACCGGGGACGAACTGCCCGCCTTAACACCAAGCGGATTGAGCTTGACGGAGATTTGGTCGCCGCCGATGGCCATCGAGGGCCGCAGGCCTTCGACGTATAGCGTGATGAAGAACTGTTCGTCGTTGCCGCCAAGGGGTGAGAAATCGTTGAGTCGATAAGCCCGGCCCGGCGCCACGAATTGGCCGCCCGCCAGCCGATCTTGTTTGTTGCGAATGCCGTCACCATCGGACGTCCAGATGCGCATTTGACCCGTGGGCAGGTCGTAGAGCTCTTCGGCGTGCGTGTCGTACGTGGGACCTGCGCGGCCGATAAGT
>JBGTKH010000068.1:0-4920 GCA_041744735.1 Pirellulaceae bacterium
CATCGGTGCCCTGTCGATCGACGGCAAGTCATTCGACTACAAGAGCAACGAGCGGCTGTACAAGGCCCTGCAATTGAAACTGTTTGAGGATCAGAAGGACTCGATCAAGCTGACCAGCTTGGTCTCCAACGTGGTCGATCAGGAGACGCAAGCCAAGATCGACGTGGTGAAATCGCGACTCATTCGAGACTATGGCTACGACGATGAAAGCGCCACCGACGTGCTGAACTACGTGGCCAGCATTTTCGCACGAGGTGACGTGAAGAAACGCTAACAAACCCGTAGGACGGATTGCCAATCCGTCCTCACTTCGGGACGGATTAGCAATCCGTCCTACTTACCTTACCATGACGCTGAAAATCGACCGCGACGCCACCCGCTTTCGCCAGATCGTGCGTGGCAAGATTCGCGAAAACCTGCGGAAGTATGTAACCCACGGCGAGATGATCGGCCGCAAGGGCCGGGACTTGGTCAGCATCCCCGTGCCGCAACTCGACGTGCCGCACTTCCGCTACGGCCGCAACAGCGGCGGGGTCGGACAAGGCGAAGGCGAGCAAGGCCAGCCGATCGCTCGCGGCGACAACGACGATTCCGGCACCGGGCAGGCCGGCAGCGATCCCGGCGCTCATGTGCTGGAAGTCGAAGTCACGCTCGAAGAACTGGCTCAGATTCTCGGTGACGAGTTGGAATTGCCCCGCATCGAACCTAAAGGCCAAGCCAACATCACTCAGGACAAGGCCAAATACAACAGCATTCGCCGCACGGGCCCCGAATCGCTGCGGCATTTTAAGCGAACCTATCGAGAAGCCCTTCGCCGGCAAATTTCCGAAGGCGCATACGATCGCAGCCAGCCGCGCGTGATTCCGATCCGCGAGGACCGCCGCTATCGCTCGTGGACGAATGTGCTGGAGCCCGAAGCCAACGCTGTGATTGTCTACATGATGGACGTGTCGGGCTCGATGACCGACGAGCAAAAGGAAATCGTCCGCACCGAATCGTTCTGGATCGACACCTGGCTGCGCAGTCAATACGACGGGATCGAGCGCCGCTACATCATTCACGATGCGGCTGCGAAAGAAGTCGACGAAGAGACGTTTTATCACACGCGCGAAAGCGGTGGCACGCGCATCAGTTCGGCCTACAAAGTTTGCATCGACTTGCTCGACCAAAAGTACAATCCGCAGCTTTGGAACATTTATTGCTTCCAATTTTCGGACGGAGATAACTGGGGCGAAGATAACCGGCAGTCGCTGCAAATGCTGCGCGACCAATTGCTGCCGCGCTGCAACCTGTTCTGCTACGGACAAGTGGAAAGCCCGTATGGCAGCGGCGAGTACATCCGCTCGCTGGAAGCCGCGTTCGGCGACGAACACGAAACACTGGTACTTTCGGAGATCGAGGACAAAGATGCGATCTTTGATTCGATCAAGAAGTTCTTAGGAAAGGGGAGATGAGGCATGTTCGACGTAAGTTTAAGACCAGAAGTCCAAAGTTTTCGCGTGCAAGTCGGCCACACGACGCTGAGCGTCAACGGCGGCTCACGAGAAGAAGTCCTTCATGAGGCGCGACGGCAGTTGTGCCAAGAAATGCCTCGCATGTGGGACGTGATCCAACTGCTGGACGATAGCCGCTTCCAAGTCGTGCCGCTGTGGTAACCTTCTCAGCAGTGAGAATGCGCGACCGCGAACGTGGGGCGTGAGCCCCACGGTGACCAGCCGGCTAACGCCAGGCTAACGACCGCCGCTCGCCAAGAATCGAAAATCAAAAATCAGAAATCGAAAATCACAATGTCCACCGCCTTACACCACTTTCGATCTTTGCCTGCGGATCTGGCAGAAATCCAGAAGCAGATGGAGCGCTACGCGCGCGAATACGGTCTGGACTTCTTCCCCACGTTTTTCGAAGTGGTGGACGCGGACCAACTGAGTGCCGTAGCCGCTTACGGCGGATTCCCCACGCGCTATCCGCACTGGCGGTTCGGCATGGAATACGAGCAATTGTCGAAGGGCTACTCGTACGGCCTGCAAAAAATCTACGAGTTGGTGATCAACAACGATCCCTGCTACGCATATCTGCTGGCCAGCAACCACATCACCGACCACAAGCTGGTCATGGCCCACGTGTACGGCCACTGCGACTTCTTCAAGAGCAACTATTGGTTCAGCCACACCAGCCGCAAGATGATCGACGAGATGGCCAACCACGGCAACCGCGTCCGCGATTACATCGACCGGTTCGGCGTGGAAGAGGTGGAGAATTTCATCGACGCCTGCCTGAGCATCGAAGATCTGATCGACATCCACTCGCCGTTCGTCAAGCGGTTCGACGACCAGAACAAATACGAATTCCGCGACGCCACCGAGGACGAGGAAGAACCGCAGCCGCCGTCCCGCTTCAAATCCAAGGACTACATGGATTCGTACGTCAACCCACCCGCCGCGCTCGCCAAAGAGGTGGAACAACGCCGCGAGCAGTTGCTGAAAAAGCATCAGCATTTCCCGCCTGAACCGGTGCGCGACGTGATGCTGTTTGTGCTGGAAAACTCGCCGCTCAAACCTTGGCAGTTGGACATACTGTCGATCATCCGCCAAGAGGCATACTACTTCGCCCCGCAGGCACAAACGAAAATCATGAACGAAGGTTGGGCCACCTACTGGCACTCGACGATCATGACCCGCCACGGTCTGGAGCCCAACGACGTGATTAACTATGCCGATCATTGTTCGGGCACATTGGCCTCGTCACCTACGCGGCTGAACCCGTACAAGATCGGCCTTGAGCTATACCGCGACATCGAAGACCGCTGGAACCTAGGCCGTTTTGGCGACGAATACGACCGCTGCGACGATCTAGCCGACAAACGCCAGTGGGACACCGGTGCCGGGCTGGGCCGGCAAAAGATCTTCGAGGTCCGCCAGATTCACAACGATTTGACGTTCTTGGACGAGTTCCTGACGCTGGACTTCTGCCGCCGGCACAAGCTGTTCAGATTTGGCTACAACGACGACAGCGGCTATTATGAAATAGAAAGCCGCGAGTTCGAGAAGGTTAAAAAGCAACTGCTGTTTAATCTGACGAACCTGGGCCGGCCCATCATCTACGTCCGCGATGGGAATTATCGAAATCGCGGAGAATTGTATCTGGAGCATCGTTACACCGGCGTGGAGTTGAAGCATACTTATGCTACCGACACGCTGGCCAACCTGCACAAGCTGTGGACCAGGCCGGTCCACATCGAAACGGTCCTGGAAGAACACATTACCGTGCTGTCCTACGACGGCCGCGAACATACGACGACCAAGACCGACAAAGTTGTTGTTATCGACGAGGATTCATAAGGACGATAACGAACGTAGTGCACGCTGCCAGCGTGCGAGGCTTTTGAACTCCGCTGGCGGCAACCACCGTGTAAACCCACAAGCGGGCGACGCTCGCGCCGACGGAACCTAGCGTGACTTCGCGGTTTCAAAAGAGGTGAGACCATGACACTGAAAGAAAACATCAACCGTGAATTCAGCCGCGTGACATCGCATGCCGGTGTTTCGGCCGCGCAAGCCTTTTCCGTCGACACTGGTGCCGGCGTCCTGGAATGCGAACTGACCGCGCTGGACAACATTGCCTGCGCGTTCAATCACTTCACACTCTCGACCGACAAACTGGCCGGCGCGTCGCTGGAACAACTGAAGCGCATCAGCGAATCGCTTTCCCAGAAGCTCAGCTATCTGCTCGAGCCGATCAGCGCCGTGGAATCCGATCCCGACGGCTGCACGATTCAGATGCGCAGCAGTCCGCCGCACAAAGACGACGACGGCACCAGCTACTACGAACTGCTAGTCCGCCGCGGCGGCCAACTCAGCCTCTGCCGCTACACCAAGGGCTCCGGCGCCGGCCGCCGCGTGATCGCCGCCCACGTTACCCGCGAAGTCTTCCACCGCCTCGCCGCCGACTTCACGGCGGCCGTGTCGCCGTAAGATCAGACCGAACCCGATCTCCCTTCTCTATTGGGAGTCGATTATTCGCGTTCCGCCCAAACATGCGCAGGGGTGTGATTCGTCACCACGCGGGCTTGTCCCCGTGGAACGATGTTTGGCAACCATAACGAGAAGAACAACGTGCGAAGCTCGCCACGGCCGGGCTTGTCCCGGTCGAGCTGTGTATACCGCGACGGGGCGATTCGAAACATCGCTCCACGGACGCAAGCTCGGTGGTGGCGAAGAAATCGTCGATCGTGCTCGTCCTTCTGGTTAACAAACATGCTCCCACGGGGACAAGCCCGCGTGGTGAGCGATGGAAACGTGTGCTACGCGCCGGCATTCACTTTTTGATCGTCGATCTGTTTCCACCCACGCCGCGCGATCCGTTTGGAATGCACAAGGTGAAGTCGGTCAGGCCGCATCGCATAGAGGGTGCCTGGGGCTGAGTCCTCGAAGCCCCAGCGCGCCGGCGATGCGACAGGTTCTGATCGAACAGAATTTTCATTTGAGAGGAATGACTCGCAGCCGTCGTTCGCGATCGGCGGCGAATGCGAGACAGGCCCGAATGTCCTCGTCGGTCAGATCCGGGAAGTCTGCCAGAATCTCGTCAACCGACATCCCAGAGGCAAGGTACTCAAGCACATCTTGAACGGTCATCCGCAGGCCCCGGATACACGGCTGGCCGCTCCGCTTATCCGGCTCGATGGTAATGAGGTGCGAGTAGTCCATACCGTCACGTTACCCCACGTCCATCGGAAGGTCAACTCGATGGAGATGCCCCTGATGAAAGCACAACCCCGGTCGGCTATAATCGAACAAAGGAGGACCAACCCATGCCGCTTCACGATTGGACCAGCGTACCTGCAGGGCTGTTTCATGATTTTCATCAGAGCTGGTCGATCCGGATTAAGGATGCCTTGAACGCGGGCCGATTGCCGAAGGGCGT
>JBGTKH010000069.1:0-4791 GCA_041744735.1 Pirellulaceae bacterium
GCAAGCTGGGGCTTCGCGGACTCAGCCCCAGCCACCCTCCGATCATTCTCGTTAGCAACACAATGTTGGGACACTACCCGGTTTCTTAGCCGTAGTACGGCGACCGAAGTCTCACGAAGTCTCACGACTTCGGCTACCGTAAACTTCCCACGCTCCGCTACTCGTAGACCAACACCGTCTTGATGCCTTGTGGTGTGCGGTGCTGGTAGTGCCACAGCGAATCGGCGGGCACGACTCGGTCGGTAATCAACGATCGTACGTCATGTGGATGGGAATGCAGCATTTGCTCCAGATGCAACAGTGCATCGGCGAAGTCTCGCGGCGCCGCGTTTACGCTTCCGACGTGCACGTGATTTCGAATAATGCCGTCACGCATCATGCGCGCCAGATTGTGACTGGCCGGCTGTGGCACGCGCGAACTGCCAAGCCAGACCATCACGCCGCGCGTTGCAAGCGAGCGAGCGGCGCGGATCATCACTTCGTCGCTACCCGTGCATTCCAGAATCAGATCGAAGCCGTCTCGTTGCACGTCATCCGGCGCCAAATCGTTGTGCTGTGCCTTCAAGTATTTCGCGCCGAACGCCGCTGCCAAGCATGCTCGAAAACTATCGTCAGGATCGCGGCCGTAAACAGCGACAGGCCAGCCTCGGCAACGGCTCGCGAGCACTGCGGCAAATGCAATCGGCCCCAGACCGGTCACCAGCACACGCGGCGGCGACGCGGTCCAAGCTGTGTCACCCAATCGGCCGCGCTGAATGGCCAGTGCTTCATTGATTCCTTTTTCGGCGACCGAAACGGGTTCCGTCAGCACGGCAACCGAAGCGACTGACGAGCTAACGCGGAACAAATGCTCGGGCCGGTCGAGCCACAGCGGCTGGCTGACTCCATGTTCGCGCACGATGCCGCGCTCGGTGTACAGACCGAACGCCAACATATCCGGCCGTGCGACATCGTTCAGCAACGCGCGCCGCACGACGGGCACAACCAAATCTCCAACGCGAAAGTCTTCGACGCCGTCGCCGACTTGTTCGACACGGGCCAGACATTCGTGTCCCAGAATTAACTGCTCTTCGCCGTCAGGCACCAGCGGCTGAGCAGCATGCAGTATCTCGCGGTCGGTGCCGCACACGCCCAACACCAAAGTGCGGCACAACACTTCGCCAGCGCGCGGCTCGCGCGGCCGCGGCGCCATGACAAGCGCCGGCTGTGTCGATCCGATTCGAGCCGCGATGGCTTGCATTGATCTCCGTCCTCTCAACCACGTAGGACGGATTGCCAATCCGTCCCCCCCAAGTTCACTTCGGCACAACCTCCAACGTCTTCCCGTTCAACTCAAACGCCAGACCCGCCGGATCGAGCACCGCTTTGAGCAACTCTTCCAGCGTCGCATCCTTGACGCGGAACGAAACCAGCTCGTTCAGCTTATCGCTATTCACGCTGGGATCGAACGTAGCTTCTAACTCCAACTGCTGGGCCAACGCCTTGACAATGCCGCCCAACGGCTGGTTCTCGACGGTCAACGTGTAGCGCGTGGTCACCGATCCCGTCGACGGCCGTTTGATCGGCTGCCCTAGCAGTAAACGGTCAATCGCTTCGTGGTCCTCAAGCGAACCGCTGACTTGAATCTGCGTCCCCGCAGCGCGAATGGTCGTGTTGGGAAAAAGTTCGCCAAGCTTACTAATCAGTTGACGTGCCTCAGGGCGAACCGGATGCGAACGTTCGAGCACAACGGAGTCCGGCATCGGTTCCAGCCGCAGTTGCGCGCCGTCCGCCGAGAACCGATACGTCATGTCGAAGCCCGCTAAGATCAGCGACAAGCGATCGACCCACGGCAATGCGGGCAAGTCCCCGGCGGGCCACAAGTCGTGTGGCACATGCTCGCTGCCGACAATCGTCATATCACCGCTGGTCGACAATTGATCAAGTAACTCGCGCGGCGACGCCAGTTCCTCCCATTGCCATGCTTGGCTGCGCGCCACGCGGGCCAGTGCAGCGGCTGGCAGCTTACGAGCCTCTTCTTTCTTTACGGCTGCCAGCGTCGCCAGTTTCGCAGCCACCGGCTCTGGCCCGATGTAGATCACCGGCCCCACGTAACAGACTCCGACTTTTAGTTGGCGGGCTAACTTGCGCAGCGCTTCATTCAGCGGAATGTCGGGGGCGGAAAAGTTCACAAGCTGGTCGGGGTCAACGCGGCGGTCGATAAAGATCGCCATGCGGTGAGTGCGAGACAAATTGCCCAGTGCGCTGCGCAGCGGATTCGACGACCACGAAATCGCCACGGGCCATTCAAGCTGCCGGCGAAACTCCACGCCACTCTGCCAAGCTACCGTTTCCGCCGCATCGGCCCGTGCAGCATTTACGTCGAGCGCGACGAACCCAATCATCGTAACGGCAACGGGTAGCCATGACGCGACGGTTTGCGATGCTGGCACGATTACGCCCATGTGATTTGTTCTCCTGTCAGACCGTTACGCGACCTTGCCGGATGTGTCTATTGTTACCGGCATCGGCCCCGCGTGGAAGCACGATTCGGGCGCCGGATCGTCCACCGCGGATTGTGAACCGGACGTATTCCAATTAAACTCAAAGAAATGAGGTCATTCGCATGAGCCGAGCCAAGACGCGACATCCGTGCCTGAACAGGCTCTATCATCAATATCTGACCGACGAAAACTCGGCGGCCTTCATCAAAGCCGTGTCCGAGCGCTACACGCTGGCCACGTTGCAGCAGTTGGCCCACCACGGCGGACACATCACGCGGCGGGCGGCCGTGCTGTCGTTGGGATTTCTGGCCGGGTACGAATCGAACGCCCTGCTCGGCCGGGCTCTGCACGACCGGGACCGCGGCGTGCGGATGCTGGCGGACAACGCAATCCGCGACGTGTGGTTTCGTGCCGGCAGCGAATCGCAGCGGCAACAACTGGCCATTCTTTCCCGGCTGAACGGTTCGCGGCAGTTCGACGAGGCGGCGGAACTGGCCGGCCAACTGATCGACGACGCCCCGTGGCTGGCCGAGGCCTGGAACCAGCGGGCCATCGCCTACTTTCACCTGTCCCGCTACGAAGATTCCGCCAACGATTGCCAACAGACGCTGGAGATGAACCCCTACCACTTCGGCGCCGCCGTCGGTATGGCCCACTGCTACCTGGAAATGAACGACCCCTTCGCCGCCCTCACCACCTTCCGCCGTGCCCTCCGCCTAAACCCCAGCATGGAATCCATCCGCGCGCAAGTCGACTACCTGCAACGCTCGCTGGAAGGCCGATAGTCCCTGGCCTCGGCGCGGTGCTGCACTTCAACAGCGAACCGATGGCCACGCGGTGCCCGCATCCCGCCTGGCGGCATCTCGGCCGCGTTACTCAAACCCGCTGGTGCAAACGTGTCGGGCGCGGATCTCCCGACCCCGCCGTTTACGAGGCAGCTCCCCCGTCACGCCGGCAGCGTATCCACGGGGCTCTTCACCGCCAATCCCGGCTTATTCATCACGTGTAAATAGATCATCGTGGTTTTCACGTCCTTGTGTCCCAACAACTCCTGAACCGTGCGAATATCCGCGCCGCCTTCCAGCATGTGCGTGGCAAAACTGTGCCGCAGCGAATGCGGCACGGCATTCTTCGCCATCCCTAGCCCGTCGATCGCTCGCTTGAAAAACTTGCCGAAGTAATCCTCACTCACGTGATGCCGCCGCCGCTGGCCGCTGCGCGGGTCCTTCGACATTTGACTCGCCGGAAACACCCACTGCCACCCGAACTCCTTGCACTCATTCGGATACTTCCGCTCCAGCGCGTACGGCAGGTACACCGAGCCAAAACCCTGCTCCAAATCTCCCCGGTGCAGCCGCCGCACGCGCTCGACTTGCTCGATCAGCGACTGCCGGCAGCGATCCGGCAATACCGTAATTCGGTCCTTGTCCCCCTTGCCGGTTCGCACCACGATGTGATTCTCGTCAAAGCACACGTCCTTCACCCGCAGCCGGCGGCACTCGCGGTGCCGCAATCCGGCCCCGTACATTAACTGGAACATCAGCCGCTTCAATCCCGTGAATGCGGGCAGCAGCCGCGCGATCTCGTCGCGGCTCAGCACCACCGGCAGCCGCTGCGGCTTGTCGGCCGGGACCGCATCCAAGAAGCCGAGTTCCCGCTGAAACACCTGCTGGTACAGAAACAGCAGCGCACTCTTGGCCTGATTCTGCGTGTTCGGGGCCACGTTGCCGTCCACGGCCAAGTGCGTCAAGAACGCACGGATCTCCCCGTCACCAAACTGCCGTAAATCTTCGCTGCCGCAATGCCGGATGAACCGCTCGACCCAGCCGGCATAAGCCCGCTCGGTTTCCAGCGCCTTGCGCCGCAGGCGCATTTCCCGCCGCAGTTCCTGCAATACGGCCGGTTCGTTCGGATCGATCACGCCCACCAAGTGACGCTCGTCCCGAATCCCGGGACGGGAGGCTCCCACTGCCTCGCCCGATCCGCCGTCACGTTCCTGCTCGGCCCGTCTCTGCAAAACCCGCCGCATCTCGGCCAGCGACGGCTCGCCGCTGCCTAGCACCAGATCACGATAGGCTTCCACCGCCCGCACCGCCTGTAGTCGCTGCCAAGCCGGTATCCGGTGGTCGCGCAACGAGCGGGAAAATGCCGTCACACTCTCGACCGTCACCGGAAGTTTTCCGTTTTGAGCCTGGACCGACTCGGCGTAGCGGCGGACCCACAGGGGAAAGAATTTTTTGTCGTTCTTGCGGTATTCCGCGCGGTGCAACAAGGCCTGAAACTTCTCCACGCTCATACTTACCCTCCG
>JBGTKH010000070.1:0-12046 GCA_041744735.1 Pirellulaceae bacterium
CGCAAGGACGGACCGCCGCCGCCTATCTGTCACGCTTGCTTGGATGTCGCCCATAGCGCCGACGACGCAGAAGTACCGTACCGCTGCGTTATGGTTCGATGTGCCTGTCCGCAAGTTGGCGCCCACGCGGATAAACGCAGATCACAACGCCGTCCGTCGCGGAACAGTTCAGCATGAAGTTTTCGAGGGGAACGACGCTATCGTCATTACTAGTGGCGACCGGCTCACGGTCAAAGTGAATTGTCGCGGCGATGCGGATAAAATGGTAGCTCCAGTCACATACGGCTTAGCCGTCACGTTGGAAGTCGCCGAAGGTATTTCGATCCCGATTTACGATGAAATTCGTACACGAATTCGACCTCGTGTTGACATCCGAGCAAGTAACCCAGTTCCAAGATCGTAATCAATACTTTGTTTTATCATCAATGAACGAAGCCCTTTCAAGTACTGGCCGTTGCCAACGTTGATTTGAATTGCCCAGCGCGGCCTCAATGCGCTTCGGTCCGACACACCGCTGAATGTTTCACGAACATTTGAGGTTTCATTTCGCCTGCGGCAGCTTCGCTCGGTAGAAGACGCAGTGGTGGCGGTTGTCGTCGTAGGCGAAGGTTAGGAATTTGCCGTCGTTGCTGACGAAACCGTCGGGGTAGTTGAGGCGGCCTTGGGGGCCGTCGCTGGATTCGGGAACGAGAACGCGGCGGTAGGGCCAGGTTTTGAGGCCGTCGAAGCTGATCCAGAGTGCCAGCGGGCTGCGGTGGTTTGGATTCGGGTTGTGCAGCAGCGCCACGGTGTCGCCGCCGAGACTGTCGGCGCGGATGAGCATGGCGATCGTGCCGTCGCTCAGCTCGACGATGTTGTTCTCGGCCCAGCCGTGGAAATCGTCGTTGTCGGTCAGCCGGATGTTCCAGTTCACGACCGCAGGCCGACTCGATGGAGACTCGCGGGCTCCTGTCCGCTATTTCTCCGATGTGGCACGAACTTCATCCAAAGCACCGCAGCCGTACCATGTCCAGCCGGGCCGTTTCACCGACGGCGTGATTTCGCGAGGTTCACTCCACGTCTGGCCTTCATCGCGGCTGTGGATCGCGAAGACACGAGTCGATTCGTTAGTTTCGCCGCGTGTAA
The DNA here is from genome assembly GCA_041744735.1 of Pirellulaceae bacterium. GTDB lineage: Bacteria > Planctomycetota > Planctomycetia > Pirellulales > Pirellulaceae > JBGTKH01. Next base: position 1,126 of record JBGTKH010000070.1, read on the forward strand.
TCGCCTCCTCGAGATGTTTTCCAGGGCTGATCGTGTGCGCGATCCAGATCACACCCGTGTCGCGATCGACCAGCACGCTCTGATTGCCGACCGTGTCTTGGCCGCGATCGGACACCCGTTCCAGGTCGCTCCACGTCTTGCCATTGTCGAGGCTACGTTTGCAAACCAGATCCACGTTGCCCGTGAGACCACCGCCATCGACGCGCCCCTCGCAGACGGCGAGCAGCGTCCCGCCGGTGGTCACCACTAGCGCCCCGCAATGACATCCGAAACCCGCCCTTGCCATTCTGATTCCCATGGCACGCCCCCATGTATAATGATGGCGGTGTGCCAAGCCTTCGATTCGTGGTCCGGTACCGGTGTTGCGATTGATGCTTATCGAAATACAACAAGCCGCCGTTTGCGTGTGCGTTGCTTGCGCCGTGGCTTGGCCAAACACGGCGGTGCGCGGAGAGTCGCCGTCCGTCGGCGGTATCAACGCGCCCCATTTTCCCGAACGACCATATGACTATTTGTCGGTTCGCCTGCCCATGCACGCCGATCCCGACGAATTCACACAGGCGGATAATTCGCCGGCGGAGAACCCGCTGACGAACGCCGGCGCGGCGCTGGGCCGAGTGTTGTTTTACGACACTCAGCTTTCGCGTAATAACACAGTCTCGTGTGCCGCGTGCCATCATCAGCGCGCCGGGTTTTCCGATCCCCGGCAGTTCAGCGTGGGACACGAAGGCGGCCTCACGGACCGCAATGCGATGGCGTTGGCGAATGTCCGATACACGAATCTGAAAGGGGCTCGGCCGGGCTTTTTCTGGGACGAGCGGGCGCCGACTTTGGAAGCTCAGGTGTTGATGCCCATTCAAGACAAGATCGAGATGGGCATGGATCTGAACGAGTTGGAAGCGAAACTGCAAAAGCTGCCGTACTATCCGCCATTGTTTGCCGCGGCGTTTGGTTCGCCAGACATTACCAGCGACCGGATCGCCAAAGCGGTGGCTCAGTTCCTGCGCAGCATGGTCGCGCTGAATTCCAAGTTCGACCGCGCGGCCGCCAACGCTAACGGCAATTACAGCGCCCCGTTTGCGGACTTCACGGAGCAAGAGAATCTCGGCAAGTCGTTGTTCATCGACGGGCCGAGCGGAGTTGCCGAATTCGGCTGCGCGACGTGCCATCTGCCGCCCACGTTCGGCATGCCCAAGGCGTTTAACAACGGACTTGATTTGAACTACAAGGATCAAGGATTGGGAGCGCTCGGCCGGGCGGCAAACGATCCGTTTACGCCATCGAACGATGGAAAGTTCAAAGCACCGTCGCTGCGCAACATCGCGCTCACCCCGCCGCACATGCATGACGGACGATTCAAAACGTTGGAGCAAGTTGTCGAGCACTACAGCGACGGCGTGCAACCGCACGAGAATCTCGGCTTGGCATTCGACGAGCCGGATGACGGCCGAGCGACGTTGGGTTTGCGGTTGACAGCAGAGCAGAAAGCGGCGCTAGTTGCTTTCTTGAAAACACTGACCGATGAACAATTCATTTCCGACCCAAAGTTTTCCAATCCATTTGTGAATGACGAGGAAGCGAAGTAACTGTGGAGTGCGGCGGCTCGTCGCCGCTTTGGGAGTTTTGGATGACGTGTTAATCGCGAGAGCCGAAATTCCCAAAGCGGCGATGAATCGCCGCACTCCAAATAGAAAGGCACATCATGTTGATTCGATGCATTGTAGTTTCGAGCCTGATGGTGGCGCTTGTCCAAGTTGGCGGGGCGGAAGAAACGGGGCAGAGTGCGGCGTCGGCGGCGGATCAGTACCAGCGGCTGATGGATGAATACGACGACGGCGCGGAGGCACAGGAACTGGCGCCAAGGTTTTTCGATCTCGCCAACCAACACTCGGATGATGCCGCGGCGATCGACGCGCTGGTTTGGATATTGACGAAACTCCGCACTCGGCCCGAGGCCACTCGCGCCCTTGAAATGCTCGCCAAAGATCACGTCGAACGAGAAGAAATGGCCGCAGCTAGTTCGCGTATCGCTCGCACGCCGTCGCTGGCTGCCGAGCCGTTGTTGCGAACGCTATTGGAAAAAAGCCCGCATGATGAGGTGCGCGTGCAGGCCTGCGTGCATTTGGCCTTGCTGTTGGATCAGCAGGCGAGCGTGGTGGACCAACTGCAGCAAGCGCCGGAGTTGGCCGACCGCGTGCTGCAATACTACGGCGCGGAGTACGGTGCGTATCTAAAGTCATTGGAGCGGGACGCCCTGAGCAAGAAACGCGAACAGGTGTACGAGCGAATGCTGAAATCATTTGCCGAGGTGTCCATGCCCGAAGGCACGCTAGGCGAAATCGCCGAGAAGGCCCTGTTCCAAATTCGCCACTTGTCCATCGGCCGCGTCGCGCCGGAGATTGCGGGCGAAGACATCTTCGGCAAGCCGTTCAAGCTGAGCGACTATCGCGGCAAGGTCGTGGTGCTCAGTTTTTGGGGGCACTGGTGAGGCCCCTGCCGGGAGATGTACCCGCACGAGCGGTCGCTCGTGAAACGGCTCCAAGAAAAACCCTTCGCACTGCTGGGCATCAACAGCGACAGCGATCGCGAGGCATTGAAGAAAACGCTCCAGCAAGAACACATCACCTGGCGCAGTTGGTGGGACCAAGGCAGCCCCAACGGCCCGATCCAAACCCAATGGCTAATCCAACAGCGCCCCGCGATCTATGTCCTCGATGCCAAGGGCGTCATCCGTTACAAGGACGTTATGGACGAAAGGCTGGACGTTGCCATTGAGACGCTTCTTGCCGAACTCGCGTCTCGAGTGGACAATTGAGCCGGATTGTTTTCTGCTGTCGCGCCGTTTTCGGACATGGTATGATGATGCAGAAGGAGGCCGTGATGATCAAACTGACCGAACAACAGCAACGAGCTGTTAGGAATGGGGAAGCGATCCGTGTTCCCGTGCCTGAGATTGGGGAGGACGTGGTGTTGCTGCGCGCCACGCAGTACGAAAGCATGCGAGAATCGCTGGAAGATCAGCGTGAACAACAGGCCGTCTTGCGCTATTCGATGAAGATGGCGGGCAAGCTGGCTCAAGAGAGCCCCTACTGACCATGAATCCCGGCGAGATTTACATGGCCGACCTCGGCGATGCGATGCCACACCCCGTGATTGTGGTTTCACGCGAGGAATTGAATCGCGGCGATCGGGTGGTGGCCGTGCTTTGTACTTCACAGAAGTTTGCCGTTCGCTCCGCGTTGGCTCACTGCGTCCCGTTCAAGGCTGGACAGTTCGGCTTTACCAAGGACTGCGTCGCACAGTGCGAGAATATTTTCCTAATTGATCAGAAGAGCCTCGACGCCGACCCGATCGGCGTGCTGAGCGACATGGCGCTGCGGGACGTGGTCAATGCCATCGGGCACGTTATCGACGCGGACTGCGAACCGAACTAAGCGAGCGTACTGGATTCTGGCTTCTCACTTGGGCAATCGCGTGCGAGCCGGTTGCGATTCGTATTCGCCGTCGTCGTGCGGCGCAGCGACCTCGGGCGGTTGGGGTTCTGGAGCGGGGCGCAGAGGAGGCAGCGCGAGGCGCGGCTCGGGCTGCGGCTCATCCATGTGCGGAGCGTCAACTTTCCAGCCCAGCAAGCTGGTGAAGTCCATCATCAGGCTGAACATCGTGGGGACCAGCACCAGTGTGAAGATGGTCGAGACGAGCAGGCCGCCGAGCACCACGCTGCCGAGGCCGCAATACAGTTCGCTGCCGGCACCGGGGAAGAAGACCAGCGGGGCGAGGCCGAAGAGCGTCGTCAGCGTGGTCATGAAGATCGGCCGGATGCGCGTGCGGACGCTTTCCAGGATTGCCGGCCGCGGGGCGTAGCCCTCGTCGCGGATGTGATTGAGCGATTGATGCACGATCAGAATCGCGTTGTTCACGACCGTGCCGATCAGAATCACGAAGCCCAACATGGTGAGCACGTCCAGTGACTGCGGCGGCGGGATGGGGCGCGACAGCAGCATCGCGAGGCCCGCTTGGTAATAGGTCAGCATCCGCAAACCCAAGATGCCGCCCACCGCTCCCAGCGGCACGCTCATGATGATCACTAACGGATAGGTCCACGATTCGAACAGCGCGGCCATCAGCAGGTACGTGATCAGCAGCGCCAACAGCAGGTTGGCCCACAGCGCTTGCCAAGTGTCGCGCAGTTTGTCGGCCGTGCCGCTGAGCGTGATCAGGTAGCCGCCGTCGAGCGCCCCTTCGCGCTCCAGCGGCTCGACAATCTGCGTGCGAATTCGCTGGATCGCTTCTTCGAGCGCCATTTCGGGCGACGGTGTGACTTCGATCGTGATCGCCCGCTGCCGCTCGCGGTGATTCACCTGTTCGGGGCCGCTGCTCAATTCGATCGTGGCCAGCGCTGACAGCGGAACGAGCTGACCGATGGGCGTGGCCACGGGCAGGTTGTTTAAATCCTGCGTTTGTGTGACGGCTTGCGCTTCGCCAATGATGACCAGATCGATCTTGTCGCCGCCCACGATGTAGTCGGTGGCATACGCACCGTCAACCAATGCGTTCACCGCGTAGCCCAGGTCCGTGGCGTTCACGCCCATCTCGGCCGATTGAATTAGCCGCGGGGTCAAATGCACTTCGGGGCTGGACAGGTCGAGGCTCGGTTTAGGAATCGCCTGTGCGTTGGGCACGACGGGGTTTTCGGGATTAACGACTTGCCCCAGCACGCGGCCGCCCAACATCACCAGTTTTTCCAACTCGGGCCCGGTAATTTCGATATCTATGGTGCGGCCGCCGGTCAAACCTTGCTCGAACAGACTGGATTGCTTGGCCACCACAAACGTGCCGGGCAACTTGTCGCGGACTTCCATGATCATCGGGATTAGTTCCGCGGCCCGCGTCGGGTCGTCGGCCCGCACACCGAGAAAGACTTGGCGGCCGCGAGCCACATAGAAAAAGTCGCCGATCACTGGATACTTGAGCTGCCGGGCTTCGGGGCTGTTGGGTTCGACATCCCAATACGGCCGCAGTTCCTCTTCCACTGTTTCGCCCAACAGCATCAACTGGTCCAAGTTGTAACCGGGCGGCGGCAGGACAATGCCGAACACCAGGTTGCGATTGCCCGTGGGCAAGTACTCGACTTTGGGCCACATCAGGTACGTCAACAACCCCGACGCGCCCACCAGCACCGCGACCACCACACAGCGCCGCAGCACGCCGCGCTGTATCCAGTCGTTCAGCCGGACCACCGAATTAACGAATCCACGCGCCAGCATGTCCACGGGCGCGAGCAGCGTCGCGACAATACCACGCGGCGCACTTGCCGGCGGTTGCACGGGTCGGCCTTGACCGTTACCACCCGGTGCGAGTTGCTCCCGGCCCTCGTCTCGTTTGCGAAACAATCTGGCCGCCGCCGTGGGGATTAGCGTCACCGAGACGATCAACGACAGGCCGACCGCCGAACTGATGGCCAGCGCAATGTCGCGGAACAGTTGTCCCGCCTCTTGCTCGACGAACACCACCGGCACGAAGACCGCCAGCGTCGTCAGCGTCGAGGCGATCACCGCGCCCCACACTTCCTTCGTGCCGTTGACCGCGGCCTTGAAGGGCGCGTCGCCGCGTTGGTAATGGCTGTAAATGTTTTCCAGCACAACCACCGCATTGTCGACCAGCATCCCGACGGCAAAGGATAGTCCCGCCAGGCTGATCACGTTCAGCGACCGGCCCATCAGGTTCAGCATCAGAAACGTGCCGATGATGCTGGTTGGAATCGCCAAGCCGATGACCAGCGTCGAGCGGCCGCTGCGCAGAAACAGCAGCAGCACCATCACCGTCAGCAGACCGCCCACGACGATGTTTTGATTTACCAGGCCGATGGACGAGTAGATGTACTCCGTCTCGTCATAGACCTGCGACAGTTCGAGCCCGCGCTGCCGCAGCACCCGCTCGTTCAACTCGCGATTCGCGTCTCGCAGCCCGTCCATCACGTCGAGCACGTTGGCACCGGTTTCTCGCAGCGCATTGATGGCGATGCTGGACGTGCCGAAACGGCGGACCAAGCCGTCGGGTTTTTTGTGGCCCAGCCGTACCTCGGCCACGTCGCGCACGTAGACCGGCGCACCGTCGTGCACCGCCAGCAGTTGCTCGGCAACCTGTTCGGGGCTGCGAAACTGGCCCAACGTCCGCACCACGTACCGCCGCTTGCCTTCCCAAAAGTCGCCGCCCGACGTGTCCTTGTTTTGATCGCGGAGCGCGTTCCGCACGTCGACGATCGTCAGATTTCGGGCCGCCAGCTTTTGCGGGTCGACCACCACTTGCAGCTCTTCTTCCAGCCCGCCGAGCACATTCGAATTCGACACGCCCGGCACGCGCTCGAAGCGGGCTTCGATCACGTCCTCGCAGAACGTTCGCAGCTTTGTCACGTCGACGTCGGGCGGCAGCAAATCGTTGACTTCCGGATGCTCCTTGGCCAACATTCGCAGCCGCAACAGCGCCAGACCCGGGTTGCGCGCCGTGCGCACCGGTTCCAGATCGGCAGCTAACTCGGGATGCTGCTTCTGAAAGTCGACGATCTGCTCCTGCGTCGGCTGTTTGGCGCTCAGGATGAACCAGGCAATCGGACGATCGGAAGAGTTTGACGTGCTGATCACCGGCTCGTCCGCATCGACCGGATACTCGGGCACTTGCTGCAACCGGCTGTTCACCTTCAGCAACGCTTCCTGCATGTTCGTGCCGACCAGGAATTCCAGCGTGATGCGGCCAGTCGAGTCGGACGATTCCGAGGTCATCTTCGTCACGCCCTCGACGCTCTTGAGTTGCTCCTCCTGCTCCTGCACAATCTCACGTTCCACGTCCTGTGGCGTTGCGCCGGGCCAGCGAGTTTCGATGGTCAGCGTCGGCGTCTGCACTTCGGGCGTAAGCTGCATCGGCATCCGAAACAGGGCGACCCAGCCGAACAGCACGACTAACAACACGCCGACGGTGACTTTGACGGGATTGCGGACGAAGGATTCGATGGGGTGCATGGCGAATGACAAATTACGAATTACGAATTACGAATTATGAATTACGAAGGAAGAATGGTATGAAGGACGAAGAACAAAGGACGAAGGGCGAAAAGTTATTCGTCATTCTTTCCTCATTAGACATTCGTTATTCGACATTTCCCTCGGGTTAAGCATCAATACAAACATTCACTTTGAAACAGTCGACGAAAACACTTTCACAACTTGCACCGGCTGTCCTGGGCGCAGGCGTTCGTTGCCTTCGACCACCACTTGGTTGCCTGCCATTAGCGCACCTTTGAGGTGGATGAGCGAGCCGTAGGCCAATCCCGCTTCGACCGGCACGAGGCGCACGATGGTTTGCTTCGTTTGCGGATCGGTGGTGACAACGAACACGCTGGCCTGCGGCCCGCCCAAAATCAGGGCGTCTTTGGGGACCAACAACCCCTTCGCCGTTCCGCCCACGGGTAACGACACGCGAGCCAGCATGCCGGCCTTGAGCAAGTGTTCGTCGTCCTGCCGCGGGTTCGACACACGGACACGGACGGGAAAGGTGCGCGAACGCAGGTCGGCCTGCGGCACGATTTGCGCGATCTGTCCCGCGAAAGACATTCCGGGCAGGGCACCCAGCGTCACGCGCGTCGGCATCCCGTGACGCGCATTGCCAATGTAATTCTCCGGCACGAACACTTCGATCTCGACCGGGTCCAGTTCGATCACCTCCGCGACCTTAGCGGCGTTGGTGATCCACTCGCCGACCTCCGTATGCTCGGCGATGACGTAGCCGTCGAATGGGGCGCGAATGGTGAACTTCTTCAATCGATCGTCGATGTGGTTGACGGTTTCCTGTTGCACCAGCAGCCGGGCTTCGGCCTGCGCGATTTTCTCTTTGCGCGGGCCTTGCACCGCCAATTCATATACGGCTGTGGCGGCCAGGTAATTCTGATCGGCGGCCACCGCGGCGGCATTGGCTTCGTCCAACTCTTCTTGCGCAACCGAGCGGCCTTGCTGGAACAACGTCAGCCAGCGCTGGTACTTGGCCTGTGCATATTTCGACTGTGCCTCGGCGCCCAGCATGCTGGCTTTGGCCTGCGCAATCTCTTCGGGCCGCGAGCCGTTTTTTAATTCTTCGAGCTCTTGCTGCCGCAGCGCCAATTCGGCCTTCGCGCCGGCCAGTTCGATCTCCAAAGTATTGGTGAGCAGTTGAGCCAGCGTCTGGTCTTTGGTGACCCATGTGCCGACTTTGGCCGGGAATTCGATCACGCGGCCTTCAACGGCGCTGCCCACGATGCTCTTACGCATCGGCTTCACCGTGCCCACAAACGTCTGATCGGCCGTGATTTCCTGCTCGATCACCGTGGCCACGACGACCGGCACCGCGGGCTGTTGCGAGTGTACAACTGCACAATTGCACACGCCGGCCAACAAGATCGAAACCGTCGTCAGTATTTTCGCGGATCGCATCACTAAACCGCCTTCTTTGTCACAACCTTTGTACCCAGATTCTGTTGAACCACGTCGAGTAACTCTTTGAGTGTTTTCAATTGCGATTCACTGAGCCCGCGCGTCGCACGTGCCCGCACGTCTTTCGCACAGGCAACGATTCTGGACCACACCGGCTTGGCGGCCGGCGTGGCACGGATCAGTTTTTTGCGCCGGTCATTGGGACAATCGTCGCGGCGAATCCAACCGTCGCGCTCCATGCGATCGAGAATGCCGACCAGTGTGGGAGGTTCGATCCCCATGCGATCGGCCAATTCGATCTGTGACAGTGTGCCCTCCAGCGCCAGATAGCCCAGCACCTGAGACTGCCGGAAGGTTACGCCTTGCGGAACGATCTCATCGCTCAACGCCCGTTCGTAAGCCTGCGCGGCCATGATCATCCAGTAACCGACGCTTTGTTCGAAATCGTATTCCAGCACCGTGGGCACCTCGAGATCGTTAGCTTACTAATAATTAGCCTCACGATACAAACGCGCCGCCGCCCTGTCAAGAGTCAGCCGGCCCTGCCAACTTGCAATTCTGCCGTCGCCGCGTCAATCTATCTATTACGCTCGTCGCATAAGTTCGCTTTTCGTAGCTTGGGTCCATTGACCCGAACAATTCGCGGTCGTTGTCGCTCGGGTCAATGGACCCAAGCTACGGCTTGCGCGTCGGGTTGGCGAGCGTGCTCCCGATCTACATCTTACCGAAAGTAACCTGTCATGGCGGCACAACTGCTTGAATCGAGAGAAGCGCCAGCCGCGAGCACTTCCTCCGAACATTTATCGAATGCAGCTTCCGAAGCCACGCGGCGATTCACGCTGTGGGCCATGGCCGCGCTGAAGCTGCACGTGGAGAGCGGCGACGCTGAAATCTACACGGTGCACCCTCCCGAGGATCGGCCGGGGGCATTCAACGGTGCTCAGTGGGTGCGACTCACGTTTCTGCCGAAAAGTGCTGACGACTCCGGCAACGGCGCAGTCGAGCGCGTGAGTCCGTCGTCCTCCTTATTCAATTACGTCGTGACGGAATTGCGGCGACTGGGCCAAGCCATCCACGCCGCGCCGGTCCGCCAACCGGTGAGCGTGCATGAGATTTCGCCTCAGTTGTTTGCGGCGTACACGGTCGCTGGCGGACACGTGCACTTGCGCGGCTGCCGGCTGGACGACAGGCCGCTGCTGCGATTGACCTATCGCGTGCACAGTGGGGATGGCGACGCCGCCGACGAGTTGCGGCATTACTTCTTCGACGAAGACAACCGCCAGCTCGGCGACGAAACGCTGGCCTTGATCCAAATCGAAGAGTTGGTCCCGTCGACGCGCCGCTCGCGAACATTGCGCGCGCCAGAAATTCAACGCTGGCTGGAGACCGGCCAGAAGCTGTCGGCCGAGCGGCTGTCGGGCACGTCGCCGGAATTCGTCGCCGCCACGATCATTTGGTGCAAGTACGCCGAAGGCAAGCTTTCGTTCGAGATTGGCGAGCAAGCGGCCGACGTGGCGTTTGCCGGCTGGGCTCAAGCGCTGGCCGACGGCCGCCTGATCCCGCCGCCCTTCAAGTGTCCTTTAACCGGCAAGCAATCCTATCAATTGGCCGCCACCGACGACGGCCGCATCACCGTCGCCGCGGCCATCGTCGCCTGCGAAGAATCGGGAACCCGCGTGTTGGCCGACGAGCTGCAAACGTGCGAAGTCACCGGCAAACGAGCTCTCTCAGAATGCTTCTCGTTGTGCCCCGTCACCGATCAGCAGCTTTTGCGTTCGGCACTCACCGCGTGTTCGATGTGCCGCCAGCGAGTCAGTCCCACGTCCATCAAGGCCGGCCACTGCGACGCCTGCCGCCACCTTCAGCCGATTCACAAAGACGAACCACGACTGGCCCGCGTCCTGCACGAATACCCAAGGCTCGACCGCTGGCGAAACTGGAAACTCGCCGAAACATCCGCCGTCTACGTACTCACCGCCACCGCGCTGCTTTGGAAGTTACTGGTCGTGGTCGACAAAGACTCCTTGGAAATCCACCACCTAGCCACCGGCGCCCGTCTCTTCCCCGGCTGGACCGAAGTTCCCGAATCACAGCGCGGTGAATACGCCGACTAATCGAGGCAGTCAAGGATTTGAAACAGCGCGGGCTGTTGGACGAAACGCTGGTCATCTGGGGCGGCGAGTTCGGCCGCACCGTGTACAGCCAAGGGGCCCTGACCGCCAACAACTACGGCCGCGACCACCACGGCCGCTGCTTCACGATGTGGATGGCCGGCGGCGGCATCAAGCCGGGGATCAGTTTCGGCGAGACGGACGACTACTGCTACAACATCGTCAAAGACCCCGTGCACATCCACGACTTCAACGCCACGATCCTGCGCTGCCTGGGCATCGACCACCAACGTCTAACCTTCCGCTTCCAAGGCCGCGACTTCCGCCTAACCGACGTCGAAGGGAATGTCGTCG
>JBGTKH010000071.1:0-4147 GCA_041744735.1 Pirellulaceae bacterium
CCATTGGTATCCCGCGCCACGACGCGGATTTCGTAGTTGTCATTGGCCAGCATGGTGGGATCGAACACACCCAGTACGCCGTCGATCACTTCACTGTTGCCTTCAAAGAACGTGGTGTATTGACCGCTGCCCGCAAGTCCGTACTGCAGACGGAAGAATTCCAGATTCGGATCGGTGACTGTGCCGACGATGTCGGTCAGGTACGTCACGGTGTCGCCGAACGACGGACTCGAAATCTGAACGATGGGAGCGTCCGTGTCGTTGGGATCCACGACACGCAGTTTGCGCGCGGAGGTGCCCACGTTTCCGCTCGCATCCGTGGCGATGCCAACCACGTTCAAAAGGCCCGAGTTGGACGGCGTGAACGTTGCCGTGTTGTTGGCATCCAGCGCAATGGGTGTGCCGTTGATCTCCAGCGCGACGCTCGACACGCCGACGTTGTCCGAAGCCACGACTTGAATCGCGACCTGCTCGCCCAAATTCTCGACCGCATAGTTTTCTTCGGCGAAGCGTCGTTGCGAAACGCCGTCGGCGAATTCCTCGCACATTTTCACCAAGAACGAAATCATCAAGGCCTCGAAAACAAGATCATCCACCCCGGCGAGGAGATCGGAGTGGTTAACGGCAGCATCGAATGCCGCGAACGACTTGGCGGCTTGTTGCGTTACTACTACCGCGCCGCCTAACGCGTCCTGTTTGTCAAACTGCAGCCCAAACACGGCGCGCCGTCCGACGAATCCACTGGCGAAAACTACGCCGCAGCGCCGCTGATCCGACGCCAGTGCCGTTGCCACGGCTGAAATTCCGCCGGTTCAGCCTTCCAAAACCCAATTGCCAATGAACCTTTCGCCCCGTTTCAGTTTTTTGACCATACGGCCTTTCTCCGCCCGCTTCCCCATGCGCACAAAGTAGACGGCTACCATGGAACCAGAATCTTACAGACCAACCGGGGGCATCACGATAACGTCTTTGTCATGCCTGTGAGACCAACCTTCAACCACGCTCCCAATGTGCCGGTGCGAAGTGCGGTTGAACTCGCCTCGATCCATCGCATCCGCCATAAGCACAAAGAATTGGCCAAGCTCTCGCAAGGTCTCCGCGTCGGCGGCGAAAGTAACTTCTTTCAGCTCAAGGAGTCCGTGTTTGTTGACTTCCGAAAGCTTGTATCCGTAAATCATTTGCGAACTCTCCTAATCATCATACAGCACGTGAGCCGGTGTGCGTTCGCTCCGCAGCGTCGGATGATAATGGGACTATTGACGGGAATGGCAGAGAAGGTCCCGTATTGACATTTCATTCCCCGTTCGTTCTGCGGGAATCCCTTCTCTACTCTCGCTTTCAGAAAACATATCGATTGGCTAATGATGGCCAGCATTCAAGGAAATCGTCGAAGTATGTGTCTGGATATTTCTCGCAGGATCAGCAAGTTTCATTGGATTGCCGGTGTTAGGGTCGAATTCGCGCAAACGTCGACCTCACTCTTACTCCAACGGCAGCGGAACCTCAATCCACAGGAAACGGCGGTACGAGCCATCGACTTCGCTGAAGCTCTCGGTGTACCGTAGGACTGCGCCTTCCAAATCACAGCCAAGTAGACTTAATGGCATCTCGTTTTTCACCAGGGTTTCATCCGGAAATCGCACACCCTCGGGGAAAAGGTGCAGCGACGGTGGTTGATAGTCTAGCTCGCTTTCAACTTGTTCTCTTGTATGAAACGTCCACCCCATGGGCTGTGAAGTGTTCTTTAAGCAAAAATCCACGGTGAGGCGGAAAGGCAACGTTTGCTGCCGCAAGCATGATGTTCCGGCCTTGAGACATTGACACGCAACATCAATCCAAGTGGACGGATCGCGAAATCTCGCGTGAATTGCAACCACGTGCAATTCAGCATGTCGCTCGTACGAGTGTGCGGCAATCGTTTCGCAAATCCATTTTCGCAGAGCGGATAACTCAGTGGGCGTTATCATGATCTATTTTCCGTTCGCCCCGTTTGAGTTTCTTGACCATACGAGCGAAATCATGGCGACACATCCATACGGGGCAATTCTATCGTTGTTATGCGCCTCAACAATTACTCCCTTTGATCGGTCCAGATGCATCCCTGTTTGACGGCCAGATAAAGGCCTGCATGACCATGAACAAGCCAGTTTCGGACTCCACCCGCGTTTGCGGTTTGATCACAAAAGACGCGAAGGGTCTTTCTCCCGCTGAACTTCAAGTCCAGATCCCATGCCGGAGCAGTCACTTGAATGCCCTCGACCGTTTCTCCGTGTAATTGTGCGAGCCCTCGCACCATGGGGCCGTGACTGTCGCTCGGGTCATTCCAAGCCGTGAGTACGCGCTGAGAATCATCGAGACGCCATGCGCACAGTAGCATTAAACCATATTCGGGATCGTGCCACTTGGCTTCCTCACTCAGCAGCGGGTTGTCTCGAGCACTCGTTCGTGGAAGTTTGGCACCTAGGAATAGCTGAACGAAGTCGTCAAAACCATCGCCTGGCGCCGTAAACCAACAGGTCTTTCGTACGAGAGCGTCTGCCAACCGCTGTCTTGGAAAGTCTTGAACCATTTTGTTCTCAATCGTTAGATGTGACGTGTTGCCGACACGGACGCCAGCGATTAATCGTGGTGTTCTGTCCATGTTCCAGCATGTTCTACAGCAACGCAAAATCCATTGCGACCGGAGACATGCCAATTCTCGCCTCGGCCCGAATGTTCGGTTAAATCGCAGAACACATTGAGCGTTTTCTGACCTGTGAATTCGAGTTCTAGATCCCACGCGGGAGCGCGGACGCGGACGCTGACGACCGACTCGCCTTCAAGCTCGGCGAGCCCGCGCACCATCGGTCCGTCGTTATCATTTGGTTCAAGCCAGCCAGTGATGGGCTCACTTGGCCCGTCGAGTCGCCACGCACACCAGACCATCAGGTGGAACTCAGGATCGTTCCAAATGGCCTCGGCGCTAAGCATATCATTGTCGACCGGGCGATCGCGTCGAATTTTCGCACCTAGGTATAACTGAAAAACACTGCCCGTACCTTCACCCGCCAACGTGTACCAACAATGACTCCCCGAGAGCAGTTTTTCCAGTTTTCCCGCTGGTGAGCTTCCCATATCAAACCTCTATAAGCATAAATTCCGCAACGCGACGTTGTGAATGCTATTCTCTTTTGATCTCTCTGGCTATGTCTCGAATGGTCGCCTCATCATAGCCTTTTTTCGATATCTTCCTATGTAGCCGGTCAGCCGGTCAGCCTGGGATTTGTTTAGACCCTCTTCATTGGCTATCCTTCTGGCCAATTCATTTGATCGCTCTCTTTGATTATTCGCTTGTTTTGAGCGGCGTTCCTCCTGTCGCGCATCGTCCGCCATATCGTCATAACTCTTTGCAAACGCATAGAAATTCTTGCCGGCAATTATGGCCAGTTCTTTGGTCTCACCAATAGCAACGCCACGCGCCACAGTCAACTTGAGGTCGACGGCGATGGCGCCGAATGAAGCGTTTGCCAGCAGCGCAGGTTTGAGGAGATAACAGGAAACCGCTGCCAGAGCCGCATCCAACACCGTGTCGGCGACAAGTTCCTTGGCGGAGGGTGGGCCAAAGGCTGGAGCAAACGCAACGTCGACGACCAAGCTTGTAACACGCCCGGCGAGGAACGTGATAATAAAGCACTGTGTAAAGGGTTGCGACAGGAGCGTCCCGACGACGCCTCGTTTCAGCGTGACGGCTGTGTCGGAGACCACCGTCTCGCCGAACGGATCAAGGTTGGTCAACGGTGCATTAAACACATACCGGTAAAGGTTGTCGTCGCCAGCCTGAAACCCAAGTGGGTCTTGCGAGATGAAACGACCTAACGCGGGATCGTAATATCGGGCACGGTAATAGTAGAGCCCCGTTTCCGGGTCGAATTCGCGCCCCGTGAAATGGAAGCGGTCGCCTGCTGCCGGGTTGGTTTCCAGGATTACCTTGCCGAAACTATCGGAATCGATGTGGTCGATGATCGCGCCGCTGGCGCCGGCGACGTCGCGAATCGTTCCGAGATGGTCGGCCAGATACCAAGCGATGCCCGAACTGGGGCGGAAGCGAGCCAATATCTCGTCGATATTGGCCCCGAACAAGTACCTTGCGATGACATTGCCGGCCTGG
>JBGTKH010000072.1:0-8983 GCA_041744735.1 Pirellulaceae bacterium
GGGCATCGCTGGGACTCCGTTCCCAAGGGAAAAGTTTGCAAGACTTCACCCATTGGAAACGCCCAGCGGTGTTTTCACCAACACCACTTTTCGAGGGCCGATTTCGGCTCCCTCGATTGCGATTGAGATTTAAGACCGCCAAGTCTTCACTCGATCATATTGAGAGAAACAGCCGTAACGGACGACGGTTTGCGACACCTCATTCGTTTACCAAACCTAGGGCTCTTATGGATCGATACAGCGGATCTCAGCGACACCGGGATGGAACATATTGCAAAACTCGATAGTCTCCAGTTGCTGTTCCTGACGGACGTGCCGATCACGGACTCGGGCCTAAACCATCTGCGCGGAATGAAGCACTTGAAGGACTTGGATCTTCAGTGGACAGAGGTTACCGCAGCGGGCGTTCAGCAACTAAGAAACGCCCTTCCTAAGTTGAACCTTTCGTTTTCTTAAGCGACAAGAGCGTCGACGTGTGCATAACTGATCCTGGGATTGACGATTCGATGACGGTGACCGTGCTTGTGGACTGGAACGGAGACGGCGACACCGACGACGCTGACGAGCAGATCTTGGCGTCGCTATCGGGTGGCTATGGGTCCGACTGGTACTTTGAAGCCTACGTGTACGTGCCCGACGACGGGCCGTCCGGCGCGTGGAGCAACGGCACGTCCCAAGACACGCTGACCGTGAAAGCCAAAGCCGAAGACGACGACGGCGGCACTGACGAAACGAGCGACATGGTCGACGTCTACAACGTACAGCCCATGTTGGCCGGCGATCCGTCGGTCAGCTTCAACTACGACGGTGAAGGTAAAGTGACCAGCGTGACGATCGCCGCGAGTTTCCAAGATCCCGGCACGCAAGATCGCCATCGTGCCAAAGTCAGCTACGGCGACGGGACGAGCGAAACCATCGACATTCCGTTTGGCAATTATTCCTTCTCGACAACAAGAAACTTCAGCCCAGCCGAGTCCATCGAGGACGTGTTGCCGATTTACGTAACGATCAGCGATGACGACTCAACGACCGCCCCGCTTTCCACCGGTGCCGACGCATACACGGTAGACTACGGCAATCTGTTGACGGACAATGTTCTGACCAACGACAGCGATCCTGACGGCGCACCGTTGTCCGCCGTGCAGCTCAGCAGTCCACCCGACCACGATCTGACCATCGGTAGTGATGGTTCGTTGACCTTTATGCCCAGTGCGATCGTCTTTCCGGACGAACCAATTCTCGCGCAGATTCTCGTTGTACCGCTACCCGTCGCGGGGCAAGCCGGTGCGTTTGCCAGGTTTGGCGTACGAAACGTTTCGATTCGCGTGATGGCCGCCTTGACCGGCCACGTCATGGCTTCCGCGGCCTTCTCGGTTCGAACTCCGGGTGCTCCTGACGCTAACACGCTTATGTTGCGAGTCCCAACCGTGTTTTCCCCATTCTCGGTCGGTCCAGCCGACAATGCCTCAATAATCCAATTGGGGACAAATGTCCCGGAGGGCGGCACCGGTGCTGATCTGGCGAATGTCACAACTGGCAACCAAAACGGCGCGGTCATTGCGACATCGGCCAATTCAATCCCTGTTGGTGCAACAACCTTTGTGCCTCAAGCATCGTCTACTTTTAGCACGAACATTTTTGCAGGCGCACCGGCCGGGCAAACCACGTCTGCCGCCTCATATCTTGTCGCCGCTCCCATTGGCGTGCCCGTGAATATTGACATCCAAATCTTTGTCAATGCGGGCTCTACCACGGTCGCCCCGAATGACCCAGATCGACGGCCTGGAGTGCCGCACTGGATGTACGCAGAGGTCACTGATGCCGGCGCGCCGGGAACCGGAACCTTTTTCTTTGGCGCTTTCGCAGCGGGCGGATGGGTTTGGGCGCAGGCAGCCGACGACCCGTCAGGCACCGACGTTGTATTCGCAGGAATGGGACTGCCAACAACGGGTCCAGGTTTTTCGCTGAATCACTCGATTCTGACAACCGCGGGGGTTTTAGGCGGTAACGTCGTGACGGTGTATACTGCCGTAGGTTGGGACATGGCGGTGCCGGCTGGTCTTGGCGGGCTTCTCGCAGGTCGTGGTGGTCCTGGGTTCTTGCCAGCGCCGGGGCCAATTGAACCTTTTGTAATGAACATCGTCCCGTTATAATGGTCGAAGACGTAAATGTCGAGCACGATCGGCGCTTCCAAGGCGCCTCTCGTTGACCGCCAATGAGTTGCCCTTGTATACAGGACTTGAGGAGGAAAGCGTGATGGCTCGTGTTTCGACAAGTTGGTTGTGTGGATGTTGGCTGGCTGTTGCCGCGTCATTCGTGGTTGCTGCTGCGGTGCCCGCGCCAATTCGTGGCGCGGACCTCACGAAGCAACAGGTACAGCTTCTCGAAGAAGTCGTGTTGCCCGCTTATCAGCAGGGGGACGCGGTGATGGTGGTGCGGACGATATCGCCGCAGATTCCGCGCTGGACAACCGCCCATTTTCTGGCTGCAGACGAGTGGCTGGCACAACGCGCTGCGCCGCGCCTGCGTGATGTTGTGGGCCAAGCGCGTGTGAGAATCGCCGAACAGAATCTGGCGGTCGAATTGCCGCGCCCGGCCGCGCGCGAAGTGGCGTGGACGATGGAAACCGTTTCAGGCCGCGTCCGCGACACGCTGGCACGCGGCACGATGCTGACGGCCACGGACGGTAGCACTCCTTTGCCGGACTCGCTGAAACTGTTCGAGGAACTGTTTTGGAAACTGCACGTGTTGGAAAATGAACTGGATAACGCTCAGCGGCTGGCCGAATTCGGAGCCCAGTTGAGGATTCAATCCGCACGGCTGTCAACACGCGGCTTGGAGGCCGGTGAAACGCAGTTCCTGACAACGGACTTTGCGAAGTTGCAGAACGATGTGAAGCAGTTGCGCGACAACCTGAAACGACGTGAGGCGGAGCTGCGCGTGGATCGGTTGGCGCTGGCCGATCAAGTGCTGACCAATTCCCAGGATCTGAAAGAACGATTTCGAGCAGCCTTTGCCCTCGATCTGGACGGCTACGTGCTGGAAGGTGTTTTGGGATGGAACCAACAGAAAACTGCCAAACCAGCAAGCGACCAACAGCGACCGCTACCTCTCAACCTCAGTCCCGAAGCACGCGCCGTCCTGACCGACCGAGCGCAAAAACACTTGGCTCACGGCCGCGAAATGGCGGGCGAGGAGTTCATCGCGAAAAGCCGTGCGCTGTTCACCGGATTGCACTGGTGGTTGCGAGGACGTTACGGAGCCGGGCCGGATGGTTACGGGTTGCTTAAACATCGCGCAGCGTTGGCCTCTCCACAAGCGCAGTTTGCCCTGTACATGCCGGCCGAGACACCACGCCCCATACATCCTCTGGCGCAAGGTCAGGCCGTTCCGCTGGTGGATCGCCGACATCACTACCTGTGGCAGTTTGAAACACGCGATGTGGTCGTTAACGCGTCAAGTCAATCCTCAAGTTCTGCCATTTCACCGGATTCTCTCAGTCCTACTGACGTGAATGCCTTGCGCGAGGCGTTACCCGCCGGCATTCGTGCACAGGCCGCCTCGGTGACCATGGGAAATAGTTTTTGGTGAGGGGTTAATGTGATTGTCAGATCGGTCGGATCTGACGTGCTCGGCACAATGCGTATTGCGCAGCAAACGACAACGGAAACGGCGCAGTCCGGCGTCACAAAAGAGGATCAAAGTCTGATTTTTCGCGTCGTTGGATTCTTGGAGTACGTAACGGCATTGCGATACCTTGATCCGCTAGTCCGCAACGCAACGGCGGAAGAACGGGACGCCTTGGATCAACTGATCCAGGAGTATCCTGAATTTGCGGTGTACACGAACCTCGCCGCGCGCTACCAAACGGGCGGGATCAACGCCGCAGCGCCACATCAAGTCGGTGACGACGACCGTCGTTCGGGGCTGCGTTGGGTCTTGGCGCTGGCGCGCGTGGAAGTGGGCGGAATCCTGGCTACATTTGCGCAGATGCCTTACCCGTTTGTTTCCGTGAGCCCCACCGATTACGAAATGGAGGCGTACCGCGACCTGCTGATGGACGGCGCGCGGATGCACTATCTGTCACTTACCAAGGACCCGATGTTGCAGCGCGCAGCGCAGAGTATTCCTGGCCGAACGATGTTCATGTACATTCGGCGTTTGCGCGTGGCGACCGCATTTATTGAAGCGGCGGGTGGCAGCAACGCTGCTGATCTTACGCCTTTGCAACAAGCAGAAATCGCTACGCGGCGCCAGGAGCTTCGCGCGTTAGCCGCAATGTTCGCCGAGCAGATTGCCGACTATTTGGCTGCCACTCAAAATATCCGTCAACAACAAAGTGGTGCCAGTGTTTGGACTCGCGAATCCCGTGCCCTGTGCGCCGGAATGATGCTGGGGGAGCGGGAGGGACTTACTCAAGGCACGGCGAAAATGTTGCAATTCGATTCGCGGTAATCGAGTTGTGCGTCACTACACGTGACTGCGATGAAGAAAGGTAGAAGGTTGACACATGTCGCGAATTCGAAACCTTGTTCTCCTGTGGGCGTGGGGCGTGTTGTCGGTGGGATCTGTCGTTACGTTCGGCGCACCGCCGGTCAAGCTGGCGCCGGCGCTGGAAACGGCACTGCGCGCGGAGATTGTGCCGGCGTATCAGCAGGGCAACGCAATGCTGGTGCTGCAAAAGTTTTCCGCGCTGCTGCCGCGTCTTACGGAGCCGCAAATCTTGGCCATGGACGCGCTGCTGATGGAAAATGATTTGCCGGGTGTTGGGCGCATAATTGTCGACTCGCGCTTGGCCTTGGTGGAACAAAACTTCGCTGATCAGTTGCCCAAACCGCATCCCCGCGAAGTGCTGCTGGCGTGCCGGAGTTCCGGTGGCGCGTCGACGAAACGCTCGCCCGGCGCCTGAGCGTTGGCTCTCCCGCGGAAAAGCTGCTTATGCATCCAGGTTTGCAGACATGCAATGATGTTTTGCACGCGATCACTTGCTCGACACGGCACTTGAATAACCCAGAGTCCGGCGCGTCATGGACGCTCTCTACGTCTTTCGACATAGTGCCTTGAACGACATCGAGATTCGATGCTCGCTGCGCAGTATCGAAAGGTACATGCCGTGGGTCCGCAAAGTGTGGATTTTTGGGGACCGGCCGGTGTTCTTGTCGGATGACACGTCGGTTGTGGAGCACGTGCCCCATAAATATGTGGCCCGCGCGGGAAACTTTCGTACCCCGGTCACCAATTTTTTCCACTTGCTGTTTCTCGGTTCGCTGATTCCCGAATTGGATTTTGAGTTTCTGTGGTTCTGCGATGACTTCATTCTCCTGCGTCAGTTCCGCGAGGCCGAGGCCCGCAAGAATCGCTGTCTCGGTGACCTCGGCCAAGTCAAGGATCGCGGCAAAGGCCTGTGGAAAGAGTCCCTCTGGCGCACCTACGACCTGCTGCGGCGGTTGGGCTACCCGGGATACAATTTCGAGGTCCACGTTCCCACCTACTTGACCAAAAAGCGCGTGTTCGATGCATGGTGTGACTTCAAGGACTTCACAACGCAAGACCGGTGGTACGGGATGCTGGGTCCCACGGCGATCCTGAATCACGCCTTGAAGCATGAGCGTTTCGAGCTCACGCACCTGGACGACGAGGGCACCCGAGCCGGTATTTGGGGCCGGCCGCCTTCGTATGACGAGGTCGTCAAAACGTCGCAGGGAAAGCTGTTTCTGAACTTCGACGACGAGGCCTTTGGCGACGGCCTCCGGCGATTTCTCGTCGCGCAATTTCCCAGCAAGTCCGTCTATGAGAAGACAGATGTCGACGAGGACGTCTGGAGCGCGGCCGATTCCGGAGAGACGAAGATTCCTCAGGCTCCTTGGTATCCCGCCGTCATCATGCCCAACCGAGACAGCTTCGGTGAATTCCTTAACCGGCAAGGGCTCGACGGCGAGGGTGTGGAAGTCGGGGTGTCGCGTGGCGAGTTCTCGGCAACGCTCCTCAAGACATGGCACGGCAAACGCCTGCATTGCGTGGAACCTTGGGCGGCCATGACCGAGGATACAAAATACTTGGACGTCGCCAACGTTTCCCAAGCCGAGCACGAAAAAGCCTACTGCGACGCGCAGCGCCGCTTGAGCGTGTTCGGCGACCGCTGCCTGATCCACCGCATGACGTCCAAAGCGGCCGCCGCGCAGTTTCCCGAGCGGAGCCTTGATTTCGTGTATCTCGACGCGCGTCACTATCGCGAGGCAGTCCTGGAGGACTTGGAACTTTGGGCGCCCAAGATGCGTGCCGGCGGTTTTCTGGCAGGGCACGACTACCTGGATGGCACACTTCCATCAGGCCGGTTCGAAGTCAAGAGCGCCGTTGACTGGTGGGCTGCACAGCACGGACTGACACCAACATGCTCAGGCGAACACGTCTGGCGCTCTTGGTTTATTCAGTGCCAACATGCCGCCGGGGTTCGTTAACATACAGGCCGTCCAGCTACCGGTAGCGCCTTTCGCAGACGATGATCCAGCCGTTGGCTCGCAGCCGCCCCAGCAGCCACGGCCAGCGCAATGCTCGCACGCGGCGCGGGTCGAGTGGAATCATTTCGCGAATCGCAAAGCCGGCGCGGCGCACGGCGCGACGCAGCTCGCCGTGAGTGAACACGTGCAAAAACATGTTGTTGACGCCGCAGTAGGGAAAGAACTTGTCCCCCGGCTCGATGTCGCGCCGCAGAGCCGCGCGCAGATAGTTTGAAAGCACCCACCACGGGCCGCCCGGATCGTACAGGTTGTACCAAAAGTTGTGCACGTGCAGCACAAACACGCCGCCGGGCCGCAGTATTCGCCACGCGTGATCCAGCACCCGCCGCCGATTCTGCCACCCGCGAATCATGCCCAGCGTGCTGAATAAACACATCGCATAGTCGATCGACTTGTCGGCAAAACAATCCAACTCGACCAAGTTGGCTCGCACACACTGGATCGCCAAGCTTTCACTGTCGGCTTTGCGACGCACGACCTGCAACATTCTCTCCGATAAATCCACCGCCAATCCGCGGAGCCCCCGACGCGCTAGCGGCACCAGTGCCCGCCCGGTGCCGCAACCCAAATCGGCCACCCAGGCGTCGCGCTTGGTAAAGTGACGCAGCAGCACCTGTTCGTCGAAATCAAACAGCTTGTTCTCCGCAAAACAGGCGTCGTAGTCGTCCGCAATGCTATCGGTATGCGCGTACTCCCACGACCCGCGGGTTACGCCGGGTGGCAGTTGCCATTGAGGTCTCGGGGTGTTCGACATAGCCGGTTGCCGGTCCTGCATTCGCCCACTATAATTCGCGACTCTAAGTGAAAATAGCATCTCCATTTGAATACGATTGACGAAGGAGAACAAACTGTGGCAATTCGCGTGGCAATCAATGGGTTTGGACGGATCGGGCGGCTGACGTTTCGCAACATGATGTCCCGCCCCAAGGAATTTGAGGTCGTGGCGATTAACGACCTGACCGACAATCGCACACTGTCGATGCTGCTCAAGTACGACAGCATCCACGGCCGCTACGACGGCGACGTTTCCAGCGACGACGAGAACATCATCGTCGACGGCAAAAAGATTCTGGCGCTGGCCGAACGCGACCCCGCCAAACTGCCGTGGAAGGACCTGAAAGTGGACGTGGTGATCGAAAGCACCGGCATCTTCACCGCGCGAAGCAAAGACGGCAAAGCGGGTTACGACACGCATCTGCAAGCGGGTGCGAAAAAGGTAGTGCTTAGCGCGCCGGCCAAAGACAGCCCCGATCTAACAGTCGTGCTGGGTGTGAACGACGACAAGCTCACGCCTGACATGAAGTGCATCTCGAACGCGAGTTGCACAACGAACTGTTTAGCTCCTGTTGCCAAAGTTCTGCACGAGACGTTCGGCATCGAGTCGGGTTTGATGACTACCGTACACGCTTACACGAACGACCAAAATGTGCAGGATCTGCCGCACCGCGATTTGTATCGGGCTCGTGCCGCGGCTCAAAACATCATTCCCAGCACCACCGGCGCGGCCAAAGCCGTGGGCCTCGTGCTGCCCGCACTGAAAGGCAAGCTGACCGGTTTCGCATTGCGAGTGCCGGTGGGCACCGGCAGCGTCGTGGACCTGACGGTCAACCTGAGCAGAGCCACAACCGCCGCCGAGATCAACGCCGCCATGAAGGCCGCTGCGGAAGGCCCGCTGAAGGGCATTTTGGCGTACAGCGAAGACCCGCTCGTCTCGTCCGACATCATCGACGATGCGCACAGTTCGATCTTCGTGTCCGACTGGACCCAAGTGCTTGGCGACAAGGGCAAGCTGGTCAAAGTGCTAAGCTGGTACGACAACGAATGGGGTTACAGTTGCCGCACGGCGGACCTGGTCGCTAAGATTGGCAATATGTAACGCAGCGACAGACTTTCAACTTGAGGGAAATCAACTGCGATGATCGTCAGGCTGGACATCCCGGAAGATCTCGCCCTGCGGCTGCAGCCGGTCGAGGATCAACTGCCGCAAATCTTGGAATTGGGTTTGCGCGAGCTACAGGCAATGGGGCAATCCGGTTTTGAGGGTGCTGCTGAAGTGTTCGAAGTCCTCGCGGGATTACCATCCGCCGAGGAAATCCTGAAGCTTCGACCTTCGCTGGCGTTGCAAGCGCGAATCAGTGAGTTGTTGGAAAAAAACCGCACTGTCGGTCTGACGCCCGCAGAGGAACAACAGTGGCAACAGTATCAGTATCTGGAACACCTGGTACGTATGGCCAAGGCCAATGCCGCCGTAATGCTAAAGGCATCGTGAGCGAACGATGGGCACGTATATTCCCGCGGAGTTGCGGCGGCTGGTTTTTGAACGCGCTGCTGGGTGCTGCGAGTATTGCTTGACTGCTGACGGCGCAGCGTTTGCCCCACACGAACTCGACCACGTGATCGCTCTGAAGCATGGTGGGCAGACGGACGCCGAGAATCTTGCGATTTCTTGCGCCGTGTGCAACAAG
>JBGTKH010000073.1:0-9362 GCA_041744735.1 Pirellulaceae bacterium
CACCGCACGCGAGCGCACGTCCCCCAGCCGCTCATAGACCGGAAGCTCTTCTTCCTGACGGATCCGCAGCGCCTCGTCCAACTCGCCGCGGGCAAACAAAATGTCGGCGATCTTGCCCAGCGTCACCGCACGCGAACGCACGTCCCCCAGCCGCTCATAAACCGGAAGCTGTTCTTGTTTGCGGATGCGCAGTGCCTCGTCTAACTCGCCCTGTTGGAACAGTATGTCACCAATACAATCCCAGGCCTCCGTTCGCGACCAATCGTCCCCCGCCGACTCGAAGACTGGAATAATCTCTGTTCGCAACCGCTCAAGCGCTTGGGCTGGTTGGCCCCGTATGAACAGGACTTGTGATTCCAGCATCCGCGCTACAGCCAAATCCCGTTGTCGCTCGTGGTCGCCGGCATGTTGAGCGAGAAACGTATGGATTTGATCCAGCGCCTCGTCGTAATGGGAAAGCCCAATCAGACGGCTAGCTGCGGCCAATTCCGCCGGCCAATGCTGCTCGGCCATCGTTGGCGACGTGGTTACAACTGAGAGGTGCTCTGGCAACGCGGTTGTCGTGGTTGAGACGATCGTGATGCGTTCCGACTCGATCCACAGCGAGGCGAAGTCACAAAAATCGGGCGCGAATCGTTTCCACGCCTGTCGCGAATGGGGATGAATGAAGAGTATCCAGACGCAGTCGTAATCACGGGCGAGCAGATCGCGCTGAGCGTTGATCTGGCGCAGCAGGTCGCCGCCGTCGGCAGCACCCAGATACATCACGTCCTCGAACCCATACAACACCAAGCAATCGCGCCGCGAAACGGACTCGGATGGAATCGCTTGGATCATCGCACCCCAAAAGTTCATCGCCGGAAGCCGCTCGGGATTCCAAATCGCGACGTCCAGTTCGCGGACGACGACCTGTAATCGTATCAGCAACGGCCGCATGGCAGCCAGCTTTTCCTGACGTTCCAAAGGCGTGGCCGCTTCGAGAAACACGAGCTTGAATCCGCGGCCGATCGTCCGTTCCAACAGCCGAGTGAGGCGCGTGAAATCGTCGGTCGATCCAGGCGCAACGCCCTGCGACACCGGGGCGAATGCGGACGAAGTGCCGTCCGCCGCTGGTTCGCCGTGAGTGGTTCGCCCGGAGTTAGCCACGTTTGCGGCCCTTTCTTTTCGGTTTCGGCGGAGCGACACGGCTTTGGAAGTCGGGCAGGTCGGAGATCAACGGATGGACGTCGTACCAGAGTTCGCCGTTGTATTGAAACGCCAGCCGTTGGAAGAGCACCTGCAAGCATTCTTCGTCTTCACTGAGCCGCTTTGTCTTGGCAATCTTCGCTAGTGCGTCCCACCAGCCGTTGGCGTCGATGCGATCGCGATACCGTTGCCGTCGCCGTTCCAAAACCCCATCGATATCGGAACCGGTGATCGTTTCGCCATTGGCTTCCAGCGTGGCGTCCCGCGCCAGTTCCAACAGTTCCCGGATCGCACCGCCGGAAGCCGCAATGATCCGGTCCTGGTCCTGAACCGAAGGAATCAACCGGTCGATGTCGATGCGGCGGGCCAGCGCCGACCGTAAAATCTCTCGGCCGGGATCGGTGATGTCCCAATATCCCGAGTCCCGTCCTCGCAGCTTGACCGTGGGCATCGTTTCGCAGTGAAATACCGATTCGAGCGACTGCGATTCCGGCCGCAGTACGAGGTCAATCGGCGGCGTTACGGTGAAGTGGCAGCGCAACGCCTTGAAGCGGTCCGCCGACTGGACCAGCAACCCGTCGATCATCCGCGGATCGTAGCGGTCCATGTTGTCGATGATCAACAACAGCGAGCGGCCGGACGGCTGCAATTGCTCGGCGGCGGCGTCCAGTAAATTGTTGACGTGCGCCATCAACGTGCCGGGAAACTTTTGCAGCGTCTGTTTGATGGACTCGCGGTGCTGGCTCTCGACCTTGAAGCCGGCCGTCAGCGAGGCCAGCAACTTGCCGACAAAAGGAATCCCGGATTCCGCTTTGGCCCCGGTTTCGATCTGGCCGAGATACGTGCGCCCGCTTTCGTCGGCCAGCACGACTTCGCTGAACCAGCCCTCGACTTTCTTGAGGACGTTTTTAGGAAGCGGCGTGTTGTGTTGCCGAAATACTTCTTCCACGACGCGAGCGATCACCAACAGCAGGTCTTCCATGGCGAATGAGTTCGCATCCATTTCGACGTTGGCTTCGAAATAAATCGGAAGGAACTGCGATGAGACATCGTGAGCGAGCCCTTTCAGTTCGGTGCTTTTTCCCGCGCCCCGGTGGCTGGCGAATACGGCATGCAAAAACTTCCCGGTCGGCGTGCGCAGCAACAGCTTTTTCAATCGCCCGACGACATCGCCCCCGCGCGCCACATTCAAATCGACCCGGCGAGGATCGCCGCTTTCCAGCGGCACCTCGAAATCCAAGGCGGGCGTCGCTTCGCGCAGAGTTTTGGCTGGGTTCAGCTTCTGCATCGGGGAAGTTTTCTTCGGACTCATGGAGACATCCGTATGGCGATTCGATCAAGGGCACCCGCGAAGTTCACGCCAGCGCCGACAATCACAGGCAACCGAGTCATGATATCAGAGCGCGGGGGGGAATGTCACACTGATCTGTTCAAGCTGGTTCAAGCTGCCTTGCGTACACCGGTCTTGCGACGCAGCCACACGGGGATGCTGGCGGTGTGAATGCGGGGATCGTCGCGCAACGCTTCGACCACTTGGTCAAGTTGTTCGACGGCGGTTAAGGACAAGTCTACGAACAGCCACTTGCGGCCGCCGAACTCGCACACGCCGCCGCTGCCATCGAGCCACTCTTGGCGCACCTGGTAACCCAACTTCTCCGCGACCGACAGCGCCTGCTCCAGCAGTTCAACGGTGTGCATCCCAACTTACCTATTCGCCAAATCCCTGGCGTCGAAAAACTGCGTATGTGTGATGAGACGACGTAGGACGGATTGCCAATCCGTCCGCAATTGCCTCCTCGCGTAAACCAGGACGGATTGGCAATCCGTCCTACGGCGAGGCAATCCGTCCTCCGGCGAGAGCGGCGGATTATATCGGCTTGAGTTTCAGTTGAACAGTTCGATTCGACGATACCACCAAAGCAACTAAGTGGCGAATTCACAACAAGTTAAGCCGTAACCGTGAGGCAAGACAGTCAGGCCGGCAGCATCGCGGTAAGCGGGTGAAACTAGAAACACGCCCGCTGGTTTTTCCGATCGGGCGTTTCATTCCATCCAAGGCGAAAGGCGGACCTATGAACTCAGGCACCGGCGAAAACACACCGAGCCTGGAGCAGCAGGTCGCAATCCTGAAAGAGCAATTGGCTCAGGCGCAAAAGCTGACCGCGCTGGGCGAGTTGGTCAGTACGACCACACACGAATTCAACAATGTGCTGATGACGATCATCAACTACGCCAAGATGGGCCTGCGACACAAGGACGAAGCAACACGCGACAAATGTTTTGACAAGATTCTCTCCGCCGGACAAAGGGCAGCCAAAATCACCAACAGCGTCCTGGGCGTCGCTCGCAACCGCTCCAACGCCTTCGAGCCAACGGACATGGTCAAGCTTGTCGAGGAATCATTGGTTCTGCTTGAACGTGAAATGAGCAAGTACCGGATCGCGGTCGAGAAACAGTTCGACGCCGTGCCCGCAGCGATGGTCATCGGCAATCAGATTCAGCAAGTGCTGCTGAATCTGCTGATCAACGCGCGGCAAGCAATGCTCAAAGGCGGGCGCGTGTTGATTAAACTCAGCCACGATCCGGCCGACGACACCGTGGACCTCATGGTGCGCGACACCGGCAGCGGCATCCCGCCGGAAAAATTGAGACGCATCTTCGATCCGTTCTTCACCACCAAGAGCGGCCCGGACGAAAGCGGTAAAGGCGGCACGGGCTTGGGCCTGTCCTCGTGCCGAAACATCATCGAAGCTCACCACGGCCGCATCCGCGTGGAGAGCACCGTGGGCAAAGGTACGGCCTTTACCATCAAGCTTCCCGTGGCCAGACAGCCTGCGACGCGCGCGGTGCCCGCGCCGGCAACGGCGAATTCACTTCTCAATCATCCAGCGCCCGGCCAGGCTTCGTTCTGAAAATAAAACTGGACAATGTTCTCAGCATCGATGTGCCAGCATTGACGAGCGGCGCCACGGAGCTTGTTCGTCGTACATTCGCGCGGCAGTGTTCGGCGAGTTCCTCCAGCGGTCGCAGTTTGGTCCAGTGAATGCCCCAGCATTGGCGTTGGCCCGCTGCGATCGGCAGTGGATTGAGTTGACCTTCGCGAAGCAGACCGTCGCGGTCGGTCCAGCCGCTGACGAGGTAGCGATACGGCGCGCCGTGCAGCAGGACATAATACGCGTCATCAACATATTCGGGCCGCATGTCGCCCGGTGTCCAGCGTGGCGGGCGAACCAGCAGATAGCCGCGGCGCTCGTCGTGATAACGTGTTTGTTTCACCTCGACCGGCTTACCCAAGCCGGTCCAGTGACGCGACAAGTCGCGGCCACGATTGCCACCGCCACGCTCGGCCGAGCGACGCCAGGCTTCAAATCGGCCGGGACAGAGCAGCAAGCAGGCGACCAACTCCGCGGCCAGTCCGTCCCGGTCGATCTCTTCATCGGACTGACGCGAAGATTGTTTTCGTGTTCCAAGTTTGCCTTGTTGCGAAAGCCGGCGCTTGTAAGCCACTTGCTGCTCGACCCACTGGCGACAGTCGGTCACATCCAATTCTGTAACGCATTGATTGCACTGGGGACAATTCAGAAATCCGCGTTTCTTCTTTAGGTCGGCAACACGAATCACATACTCGACACCACAGTGAGAGAAAGCGATTCGCACTGCTGCACCTGAAACGTAATGCTTGGTCGAGGCTAAGAAAGTGGGGTAAGCATCCTGCTTGCCAACGAGATTTCCGCCAAAAAACGCAAGCTGGAAGCTTACGCCACGAAGTCTACGGCAACGGTAACGTCAATTCAATCCGCTTGCCGCCGCGCAGAACCGTCATCGGCATGCGCTGGCCCGGCAGCTTGTTCTGCATAACGTAGGCGAAATATTCCGTCTCGGACATGCGATTCGTTTTTCCGTCGACGGCCACCAGCACGTCGTTCTTCGCGAATCCAGCGTTCTTGGCGATCGCGTGCTCGCCGTACAGGCCAATGTGCTTGACGAACAACGCCATCGAGTCTTCGTCCAATCCCGACTGGCTACGTTCCGTGTCGGGCATGTCCGCCAACAGCATCCCGCCAGCAGCCATGCGACGCAGATCCCAACTGGACGTACGCCAGGAAATGTCAGCCTTGCGGCGCCAGCCTTCGTCCAGCGACAGCGTCAGATTGACCGCATCTTGGCCACGTCGAACGATCGCCTCAAGCTGGGCGGCCGGCCCTGCGTTGTGCAGCACCCACTGCACGTCGGCGATGGAAAGCAGCGCCTGGCGCTGGAGATAGATGATTTCGTCGCCCGCTTTGAATCCCGCCCGCTCGGCCGCAGACCCAGGCTCAACATGCTCAACCTTGGCCCGCTCCTTCGGGTCCAGCTTCAGGCCCACGACGTCCGGCATCGGCCAGGGATAGAGCACCTGATCGGGAAGCGGCTTGCGTTCGGATCGTACCAGCTTCCGCTGAGCATCGTGCACCTGATGGCAATGCATGCAGCTCGTCACGACGTTGCCCACGTAATCCAACGTCGGCTTGTATTCGCGCAGCGACGGGTACTCCTCGGGCACTTTGAACGTCGGGGCCGGACCGCGCTTGCCCGCGACGATCTGCAGCGTTGCGGGATACGTCTTGTGCAGAATCAAAGCACCTTCAAGCGCCTTGCGAAATCCGCTGATCGTGATGTCCTCGGTCGCTTCTTCGCGGCTGGATCGCGTGCCGAAGCGGCCGTAAATCGTTTTGTCGGCGTTGAGAAAGAAGACGGAGAACGTCAGGTCAAAATCAAACTGAAAAAGCGATAGATCCAAACCGTTGGTCTGCACCAGTCGCACGCACACGAATTGATCCATGAGGTCGCTGATTGCGGGGTCACGACGAACAACCTGCTCGTCAAAAGCCTTGCAGTCCTCTCACGGTATGCACCGCAGCACGACCAGCAGCGGCTTGCCTTCGTTCTTGGCAATCCTCAAGCCCTGCTCAAGGTCGTTGTAAATCCACTTGGCATCGTTTTCGATTTGCTGGCGGTCGTTGCGGACCTTTGTCTCGCGGTCCTGCGCCGCGGCTGGAATCGCCGCCAGCAACAACGCGCCGGTCCATATCGCTGTTCGTCGAACCATTGAATCGGTCTCCTTTGCTCACGGTCAAGGTAATCAAGCCATAGACGTAGGACGGATTGCCAATCCGTCCCACACCGGGCGTCCACGCCCGTCAACTCTGAATGTATTCCTTCAAGTAGTAATTCTCCATCGTCAGCCGGTCGTGTTGGGCTTTGACGACGTCGCCGATGGAGACCATGCCGGCCAGTTTGCCGTTCTCGAGCACGGGCAAGTGGCGAATCCGTTTGCGGGTGAGCAGGCCCATGACGGATTCGACTTGATCGTCCAGCGATCCAGTCACGACTTTGTCCGTCATGAATTTCTCGACCGGCATTTCGTCCAGCGTGCCGGCGCGCGAGGCACAGGCGCGCAGGATGTCGCGTTCGGTGATGATGCCGACCATCTGGCCATCCTCGTCGCAGACAACGAGCGAACCGCAATTGTTTTCGACTAGCTTCGCCACCACGTCCGACAGCATGGCTTCGGGCAAGATCGTGTGAACGGAGCGACCTTTTTCGTGCAAAATATCTTTCAGCTTCATGAGGAGACCTTGTAACACGAGGTGTTCGAGTGAAGACGATACGAAATCGTGGGACGAAAACGGTGGGACGGATTGGCAATCCGTCCTACATGATTTAGGGCAACGCCGATTTTTCAGCATAACCGGCCGGAATCGGGGTCGTCAACCATTTTCCTGCCGACGGCGGACATTGTGAAAAACGTCACAAAGCACCAGCGATTGCGGGCGTTAGTGGCTGGGAAATTGGCCGTGCCCTAGTACAAAGTGGCCCGTGGCCTAAAATTGGAGTTTGAAATCGGCGAACGCAATTGTTAGGCTATTAAGTTTACGCCTGCGGCGGAAATGAGTCGCAAGTGCGGAAGCAGCCGCGCTCATTTCTGGCTCGCACGTTAGTTAGCCGATGACCCCCGTCAGTTCGGCGCGGGAGACGTTCGTTCCGCGCAGTAGAATTGCGCTGGGGCCGTTTGGCTCTCTGTCCCGTCTAAACTTCTCTGAACGAGTGCAAAATGAGTCAAGCAACCATCGACACTGCGGTCACCGTTGTGCCTCGCGGCGGACACGTCCCAATTCCTGCCAAACAACCGGAGTCTGAGAGGTTTCAGTATCCGGGTATCCCGGTAACGTGCGACGGGGCCGAAGCAGTTGTGCATGTCGAAACCCACATCAGTCAGGGCTCGGGCGCTTATCCCATCACCAGTTCGACGACGATGGGCGGCGGCTTCAATGCGGCGTGTCAGAACGGCCAGACAAACATGTGGGGCGATCCGCTGCTGTTCATGGAGCCGGAGAGCGAGCATTCATCGGCCTCGTTCTGCGAAGGATTTGCATTAGCCGGCGGCCGCGTGACGAATTTTACTTCGGGCCAAGGGCTGGTACTGATGAAGGAAGTGCTGTATACGATCGCCGGCAAACGATTGCCGGTGGTGTTCAACATCGGTGCGCGGGCGTTGACCAGTCAGGCGTTGAACGTACACGCGGGGCACGACGACCTGATGAGCGTGGCCGATTGCGGCTGGGGCATGCTGTTTGCCCGCAATGCTCAAGAGGCCGGCGACTTGAGTTTGATCGCACGCCGCGCCGCGGAAGATTCGCGGACGCCGTTCTTCGCGGTGCAAGACGGCTTCCTTACGACGCACACCGTCGAGAAGGTGCGGCTGCCCGAGCCAGAATTCATGAAAGCGTTTGTCGGCCCGCCCGAAGCCAAGCTGACGAATCTGATGGATCCGGATGCTCCGCTGATGTCCGGCGTCGTGCAGAATCAGGATTCGTACATGAAAGGCAAGATCGCTCAGCGCTGGTACTACGACCGTGTGGCCCCGGCGCTGGCCGAGGCGTTCGAGGAGTTCGGCAATAAGACGGGCCGCCGCTATGACTTCGTCGTGCCGTATCGCTGCGACGATGCCGAATACATTCTGGTGGGCATGGGCTGCTACATGGAAACGGCACAGGTCACGGTCGATTACCTACGAGAGAAAAAAGGAATCAAGGCGGGCTGTCTGACCGTGTATTGCTTCCGTCCCTTCCCCGCGCACGAGATGGTCAACACGCTGAAGAACTGTGTGGCCTTCACCGTCTTCGAACGCATGGATGATCCGATGTCGACTACCGGCAACCACTTGACTCGCGAGATCAAGGCCGCTTTCTGCGATGCGATGACCGGCCAAATGGGACACGAACCGATCGACCGCATTCCGCCGATCTATCACGGCGCCGCGGGGTTAGGCAGCCGCGACGTCCGGCCCGCCGACATTATTGCGGTGTTCGAGAACATGATCGACGACGGGCAGGACTTTTTCTGCGTGGGCATCGATCATCCACTTTCTCTGAAACGAACCGAGGACCCCGACCTGCGGCCGCACGGCGGTTTTTCGATGCGCGGGCATTCGGTCGGCGGCTTTGGTTCAGTGACCACGAACAAAGTCATCGCCACCATTGCCGGCGACGTGTTTGGCAAAGACGTGCAGGCGTATCCGAAGTACGGCTCGGAAAAAAAAGGCCTGCCGACAACTTATTATCTGACGATCGCCGACGAGCACGTCTACACACACAGCGAGTTGGAGTTCGTCGACCTGGCGGTGCTGAACGACGTGAACGCGGTGCTCAGCGGCAATCCGCTGGAGGGCCTGGTTCGCGGCGGCGCGATCGTCATGCAGTCGTCGCGCACCGATCCTCGTGAAGTATGGGCTCACATTCCCGATTGGCACAAGAAGACGATCCGCGAAAACAAAATTCGCGTCTACTACACCGACATGGTGCAGATCGCCCGCGAGGTGGCGTCGGAAGCTGACTTGCAAATGCGCATGCAGGGCATTGTGCTGTTGGGCGCGTTTTTGAAACTCACCCCCTACGCCAACGAAAGCGGCATGACCGACGAGCAGGTCATGGCCGGCGTCGAAAAGGCGATCCGCAAATACTTCGGCAAACGCGGCGAGCAGGTGGTGAAAGACAACATGACCTGCGTCAGCCGCGGTTACAACGAAATGAAAGAAATTCCTCAGAGCATGATTCAAGCGTGATTGTTGTGTCGCGGTCTCCCGACCGCGACACACTGGCGACCGCAGGTCTCATGGAACGCTGGGAGACCTTCGG
>JBGTKH010000074.1:0-9753 GCA_041744735.1 Pirellulaceae bacterium
GTCACTCGTCACTTCGCCAGCTAGTAGCTCAGCTTTGCGGGCGTTTACTTTTTGGCGAGCTGCGGGAAGTATTTCCGAAAACGCGGCGGGTAGTTGAGGTAACCGGACACGCTGCATTACGGCGTTCAGCCGCTTCAGCAGTTTCTCATCCTCGGCATAGTCGTACAAGAACCGCTCGGCGGAAAATCGTGGAATCAGCGCCGCCAGCAGGTCAGTTTGCCGCACGGTCATCCGCTTGACCGCGTCATTGACGATCTGCGGCGAGACTTCGTCCAGCGCCTGATAATAGGCGTCCAGCCGCTGCGGCCGCTCGGCGATCAGCGCCGCGTCGAGCAGGATTTCGACCAGAATATGCCCCAGAAAGCTCGGCCGGAAGCCGTCGTCTGGGGCCAGCAGATCGCGAATCGCCACGGTGAAGTCAAGGCTCAATTCGGCAAACGCGCGCGTCTGATGAAACCAATCGTCGTCGTAATGATGTTGCACGACGCCGCGAGCAACGGCCGCGACGCGCTGATCCTCGTCGTCGACCAACTTCGCCGCCAACCTTGACCGCGCCCGCACCTTGCGATCAACCACGCTCAGCCAATCCGGCACCGCCGTTCCGGCCAGGAAGTACGGATCATCCACATAATGTCGGCCGTGTGCGAAGTAGTTCATTGCAACGATGACGGCGATCGAGCGAGGAAAGCTGACGTGCGTGCTTCGTCGATTGTAGCCCGCAGAATGAGACGTAAACAACCGCCTTGGCTTCTGATTTCTTCAGAGACGTTGCCAACGTGCCTCTCATTGACGACAATGATTAGTGCTTTGTCAAAGCTAAAACGTGGGGTAAGCATCCTGCTTGCCAACTTGACTTCCACGATTTAACGCAAGCTGGAAGCTTACGCCACGCAACTGGCCGACCCCGAAATTAAACTTTGACAAAGCACTAAACCGGCAGCGCTACAGGAACGACTTATGTCCAGCACAAGCACACCGACAACGATCCCTTCCATCGTGCTTCCCACGCACTGGTCTCTGGCTGATCTTCAACAGCATCTCGGCGGCATCCCGCTGGATCGGATTCGACTCTACCCGCCGCCCGGCATGGCGACCATCGAGGACGCGCTGGCGATCGAACGGCGCGAAGACCGCCTCTGCGAATTAGTCGATGGCGTTTTGGTGGAGAAAGTCATGAGCACCTACGAATCGATTCTGGCGGGAATTCTTCTTCACTTCATCAACAGTTTTTTGGATACGAATCCACTCGGAGTCGTGACAGGTGCGGACGGTGCGCTGCGAATTCTGCCGACAAAGATGCGCATTCCTGACGTCGCCTTCATTCGCTGGGAACGATTCCCGAACCGGCGACTGCCCGACGACAATGTCTTTCGTGTGGCCCCAGATTTGGCTGTCGAGATTCTGTCCGAGGGTAACACCGAGGCGGAAATGCAGCAGAAGCTCGGTGAGTATTTCGAGGCGGGTGTCCGCTTGGTGTGGTACATCGATCCGGAAACCCGCACCGCCCGCGTGCACACCGCTGTTGACGAAATGAAGACGATCGGCGGGGACGGTCGGCTTAAGGGACAGGACGTGTTGCCGGGGTTTCAGTTCCGGTTGGACGAATTGTTCGAGCGGACTGAGGGCGGCAGCAGCTAAGATCACTGGAATTGCGGGTATCGCGGTCGCCGCAATTCAATACCCCAACTCTTCCAGCTCGTCCTCATCCATCCCGTGATGGTGCCCCAATTCATGCAGGATCGTGATCCGAATCTGCTTGCGCAGTTCCTCTTCATCGATCTGTCCGCGGCGGTCGCTGGCCATCGACAGGATGCCCTCGCGATAGATGTGGATCACGTCCGAGAGCACACCGGAATGCTCGACGCTGCGCGAGGTCAGCGGAATGCCGGTGTACAGCCCGCACAAATTCCGCCGGTGCCGCACGTGCATCTTCCGCATCACTTCCGGCGACGGATAATCCTCGACGTACAGCGGCACTTCGTCGAGCAACTCGTGCACGCGCTGAGGTAGCTGCGGCAACACCTGCTCAAGCTGCTCGTCGAAATACTGTCGCAATTCCGGCTTCATCGCTTATTGGGCAGGCTGAGTACGAATGCGGCCCCGTCACCGTGAGACGACAGCAATTCTAATCGTCCACCCAGCTCGCAGGCTAGGCGGCGGCTGAGGGCCAGGCCGAGCCCGACACCGGGGGCGGAATTGGCGGCTTCGTGCACCGACTTCGAGAAGGGGCGAAACAGCCGGCGCGATTGCGGGCCGTTGATGCCCGGGCCGTGATCGCTAACGCGGATTGTAATTCCGCCGCGGCCGTGCTCCAACTTGAGATGAATCCGCCGGTCGTTGGCCGCCGCGGCGTATTTGCAGGCGTTATCCACGAGATTGAACAGAATTTGTTCGACCGCCGCCGGATCGGTGTCCAGCGTCGTGCCGCGCGCGTGCTCGTCCGCCTCGACGACGAGTTGCATGTTGGCCTGCGTCGCCCGTTCGCGCAATCGTGATTCAACCCGGTCGATCAACTTGGCCAGCGAAATCTGTTCGCGGCGCTGGCCGTGCCGCCCGCGTTCCAGCCGCGCGTAGGCCAGCACGTTCTCGACCAGATGCCACAAGCGGTCGGCCTCGATGCGCAGCGTTTCGAGATAGTCCTGCCGCTGCTGCGCATCCGGCACCATGTCTTCGGCCAGCATCTCCGCGTACATGCGGAACGTGGTCAATGGTGTGCGCAGCTCATGAGTCACGGCCGAGACAAACGCGCCGCGGCGTTCGCTGAGTGTCACGACACCTTGCAACAACGCGGCCACGGCAACTGTTGCCAGCAGCAAACAACCCCAGGCCGCCATCAGTGAAATGCGGATCGGCGAGAACGACACGGGCTGCGGGACTGGACTGGGCACGATCACTTGCACCGGCAGCGTCGCCAACAGCCGGCTGACCTTGATTTGACTTTCGTCGGTCACCGGCACCAATTCCATCTGCGGCAGCAAGTTGCCGACCTCGTCAACGAGCAACTGCTTCATGGCGGTCCAATCCAACCAGCAACCCTGCACGAACACCTCGTCGCCGATCTTCACGCGCCGCGCCAACAACAAATTCGGGCCGACCCACACCGGCTGGCTAATCCCTTCGGTGACCAACTTCAACGGCGAGGCCGCCGGCAAATTCAGCCTTTGCTCGACAACTTCCTTTTGTGCGAACGCCTGATACGCGGCGTCGCGGTTCTGCAAATCGTTGCCTAGCCTCGATTGCGACCGCTGAAATCGCCCGCTGTCGTAGTTGCCGGGTCCGTATTGAGCCTGCTGCTGTGGCACCGCGGCTTGTTGCGGCGCATCGGGCTGCGGCGCACTGATCTGCTGCTGCAGCTTGTCGATGTCCACCGTATTTTTCACGATCGGCAAATTGCTTTCGGCCAGCATCGCTGCATCGCCCGACCACACGGCTTGGCCGACCGCGATCGGCGGCAGTGTCTCTTCCGGCAGTTGATCCAGTAGCTGCCGGTGATCAATCTGGCCCTGCAACTGCGATAGCCGCTGGGCACTGATGTCGATGTTTTCCTGCGATACGCCGCGATCCAAAGCCCACGCGTTCTGCGGGCCCGTCGGGCATTGGGGCGATGTGAGCTGATCGTCGGGATGAACTTGAAAGTGCAACAGCACGTACGGCGAAGGCTGAGTCAGCAGCGGCGACGCAGCCGAGGGCGGCCCGCCCTTTGTGCCCGTCTCGTCCGGCGATGCATAAAACGATCGATAGACAAAGTACGGACGCGCCGCTTCCTGAGCCAACAGCGGAGTCAGACGCGCGTCCATCCGCCACAACGCGCGGCTAACGTCCTCTTCCAACTCTGCCTGCTGCCGCGCCAATGCTTCGGCGCGGTCCAACTCCAGCGCCTTAATCGTCAGC
Source organism: Pirellulaceae bacterium (assembly GCA_041744735.1). GTDB lineage: Bacteria > Planctomycetota > Planctomycetia > Pirellulales > Pirellulaceae > JBGTKH01. Next base: position 3,892 of record JBGTKH010000074.1, read on the forward strand.
CAGCCCATCGCCGGCACAACGATCGCCAGGCAGAGCAAAAACAGCAGCCAGATTTGCCAGGGACGTTTCATTGGTAAATTCTATCGTCGGGAAGCTGGGGTCGGGAGTCTTTTTTCCTGCCGGCATCTTGTAGCGGAATTCGTGAGAATTCCGAAGTTTCCGGCATCTTGTAGCGGAATTCGTGAGAATTCCGAAGTTTCACAACTTCGGCTACGGCGATTCGATTCTCGCCGGCAGGAAAAGAGACTCCCGACCCCGTTGCCCGCTAATCGATATCGCCGCGCTCGCGAACACCTGTTCACCGTCTACATTACGAAGCCCCACCCCCGCCGCCCACCTTTTTCCCGCAATTTTCACGTCGCCGGAATTTGCTGCTGCGGACCCAAAAACGTGAGGCCCATCACCTTCAATAAATTGAAGGTATAACATAAAGGCCCCATAGGACACTGCAACGAGCAAGGCGCCCCGCTTGCCCAATAGGTTTTTCATTTCGTCGCCCGTTCTATTCATCACAGACGCGATCGTCCGCAGATCCTGCACGTAAAAATGTCACATCTGGCAATTTGTGAGTGAGCCGTAATAACTGGGCATGTGTAATCTGGCTATGGTCGACGCGAATGAATTTAAGACTTCGCTGTTTACAAATAAGAGTGATCACTTCGTCGTCAATCGTGCCTTCGTACAGAGTAAGGTCAACTGCAATCACCTTGAACAACATATCCTGACCGAGAATTGTAACAATCCAGCGCGGGTACGGCGAACGAGAATCTTCTCTGATTGATGAGTGCCTGGTGCGCGTCGTCGCCTCCTGAAAATCGTAAATAATGCAGTGCGGTACCCGGGCGACAAGTTCGCGTTGCTTATGTGCACGATCTGCGCGCGAGGCGATTAAGCATAATAGAATCGCAAGGACCGCAAATAGCGTTAGCAACGAAAACTGTTTGCAGTGTGTAATGATACGACGCATTGAATTAGGTGTATCTATTGTTCACGCAACTGCGACTGCACAATGCGGTTTTAAAAGGGTCCAATGGGCAGGAACGCTCCACCACCATATTTCGCATCGAATAACCGAATCGCTGAGTAGAAAGTCGCCGATGCGTCGTTATGGGGTGTGACGGCACCCTGTACAACGTTAAACCAGGGATCTTTTGTGAGTTTCTGATACGAAAATGCCCAGCGTAGGCTTCCAAGGACACGCTGCGACCTTACGTCGACAGCGACAGTTTCAAACTCGTATGTCATGTTGGAAATTAGGCTGTCATCGAGTGTGCTTCCTGCGCCTGGATAATCATTTATTATGGCTGGTTTTGTGGGCAAGTCGCCCCAATATCCATGTTGCCCTTTGTACTTTTGCTCAACCCAGTCATCATAATACGGTGTGATGTTCTTGTAGTCGTGAACATTAGCCGTGTCGATATCCACCCACCAACCTTCTCCCACTTCGCCTTTCGCAATCGTCCGAATTTTGAACATTGGGCTTCCCCAGCCATCATAGTCCGTTCCGCTAACTCGCATGCGAACGATTTGAATCAACTTAATCGACATTCCTTGGCACAGGTTAAACTTGGCATCGCTTTCATTTGGCCAGAACTCTATAGTTACATCCGGGCCATAGGCTTCTGTCGCCTGCATTCGTTTGTGTTGGGTAAATTGGAACTCGAATTTGCCGTGTGCGACAGGATAAGCTACCGCGGCCCCCACAAACACAATTGGGACTGTTGCGAATTCATCGGTCGCGAAATTTCCCGTGTCGTCACAAGCACATGCGCAGTCGCTGTCTTTGATCGACAAGGTGCCGTTATCCGGCGCGCCGAGGGCGTAGCTGCCGGATTGGAAGCAGCCGAGGTGGTCGCCGTCGGCGGATTGGACGATGCCGAAGGGGCCGGGGTTGGGCAGGAGATTGAGAATTACTTCGTCGTCCACGTCGTTGCCGTCATCGGCCAGCGGGACGATGGGGATGGTTTTGGATTGGCCGGGACCCATCGTGACACTGTAGATGCCGTTGGCCGGTGCGTCGGCACCCGAGCCGGAAATCTCGTAGCGCACGTCGTAGCTGGTGACGGTCGGATAGCTGGTCCAAGGCACCATTCCGTTGACGCTGTCCCAAACCAGAAACACCGCATCGGCGGGCGCCGCGTCGCAGGTGGCGCCGCTGTTTAGATAGCACCACTCGAAAGGAATTCGGTCGCCGATGCTTTCCAGCATGAACTGGCCGTAGTCGCTCTCAGCGGCGCCCTCGCGGGTGTGTTTGACGTGGGCGATGTACACCACCGCGCCGCTGTCGTCGTCATAGATTTGCAGCGTCTCGGACATGGTCCCCGCATTGTAATTGGCGCCGGACGATAAGGCCAGCGAGACATTGGTGACACCTTCCTTGTCCGCGTCATCGGGAACCGCAATCGAAAGCGTGATCAGGTTCACCCCGTCGAATCTTAGCACGCCGGATTGAGTGGCCGCATCGTACAGGCCGGCGTTGCTGAGAGTCACGATGTAATTGGCCACCGGCAGGCCGGCCGCGGCGGACGCATTGAGCGCCGCGGTTAGTTGGAACGGGACTTCGACGATCCCCGTGGGTGTGCCGGTCAGCTTGACTTCAAAATAGCCAGGGGCGGAGGCCGTCTCGCCGGTGTGTTTCTTATCGACAATCGAGAGCGTGGGCGGGGCGGTGCGGAACTCGAACGTGCCGGTCACCGACGCGCCGCTGGAGTCGGTAGCGCGGATCGTCATCTGCGACGTGCCTCCCACCGAGGCCGTCAGCCGCAGAAAATCGTCCGCGTCGATCGTGGGCGTGCCGTTGAACATCGTGCGGTTGGTGAAGGACGAATCGATGATTTCATAGGTCATATCGGAGCCGTCTTCCACGTCCGTGAAGTAGTCCCACAAATCGACGATCGTTTCCTGCGCCGCATCGAGCAGCGTTAACGCCACCACGTCGGCCGGTCCGGTGGGTGCATCGTTCACTTCATGGACGGTCACCGAAAGGGTTGCCTGCACCGTTTTGCCGCCCGTGTCGGTAGCCGAGACGACATAGTCGACTTGCCCCGACGCGTCGGCGGGGAAGGACAGCGTCAGTTGGCCGGTTGCGGGATCGATCACCGCGTCAAACGGGCTCCAGTAGGAATCAGGCCCCACGGCAATGTCCAGCGTCAACTGGTCGTCGGCATCTTCGACATCATCAAAATAGTCCCACAGGCTGAGCACCACGTCGGCCGCGTCTTCGTCCACCGAGATCGCCGGCAGCGCTGTGGCCGTGGGGGCGTGGTTGAACGGCACGACGGTGACCGCGAACGACGTCTCCACATATGCATTGTGGCTGTCCGTGGCACGCAGCGTAATCGTCGCCGTGCCAAGCTGGCCGGGGAGGTAGCTGAGCGTGAGCCAGTCGCCCTCGGTCGACGCAGTGACCAGAGTTTCATCGGAACTGGCCGCGGTGTAGGTCGAACTGTCGCTTCCCGCTTCAACGTCCACGTCGGCGAAAACTTGGGATAGGTCGAAGACACTGGATACCTGTTCTGCCTCAACCGAAAAATCGTCGATCGGGTTGGCCACCTCGGGCGGCGAATGATTGCCGCCGGTCCCGCCCTCGGTGACGATGGCACTGATCGAAAAGTCGAACGGATTCTCGTCGCTGTCGTTGTTGCCCAGCGACACCCAGCCGCTGAACGTACCCGGCTGTGCGACGGCCAGCCGGATCGTGAATGTCGTCGAGGCACACACTCCGATGACCGCGTCGGGGGGCGAATCCAGCACGAAACCATCGGGTATTTGGATTGCCGTGTCCAGTACCAAGTCGGCGTTGCCCAAATTATGAATGGTAAACGTCCAGCGCAACGGCTGGCCCACGGTCGTGGATCCGAAGTTCAGCATCGCGCCGACGGAGACGCTGCCACTGTCGAACGAAACGTCGATCTCCGGCTCCGGCGCAGCTTGCACCGTGCCGTAAACGTAGAAGTCGAACGGGTTCTCGTCGCCGTCGTTGTTGCCCACCGAGAAATAGCCGCTGAAGGAACCGGCGAACGAAGCGTCCATCTGAATGGTGAAGTAGGTCGAACTGCCTGGACTGACCGACGGCGACGGTGACGTAACGAGCGTGAATCCGTGCGGCAGCGAGAACCACGATTCCAGCGACAGAACCGCGTTGCCGGTGTTTTCCACCGTGAATGTTCTCGTCAGCGGCGAGCCCACGCCGGTTGTCCCCAGATCGGTCCACGACGAGCCGTCGTACAGCTCCTCTTGCCACTCGTTGTTCCAACTCGTGATGCGAATCTCGGGCGCCGTAACCGTGCCGTCCAGGTAGAAATCGAACGGGTTCTCGTCGCTGTCGTTGTTGCCCAGCGAGACTGACCCGCCGTACGAACCGGCGTACGAAGCGTCCAACTGGATGGTGAAAGTGGTGGGACTGCCGGGGCTGACCGACGACGGCGACGAAACGAGCGTGAAGCCGTACGGCAGCGAGAGCCAGGTGTCTACGTTTAGGTATGCCTCGCCCGTGTTCGCGATCGAAAGCGACTTGCTGACCGACGTACCGACAGGCGTGGGATCGAAGGACACGGTGGCGTACTGCGATATTTCACTTCCATCCGCAAACAGCGAGATTTCCGGGGCCGGCTGGTAAAGAGTGATCGTCAGTTCGCTCCAAGAGCCCGTCTCCACCAAACCTCCTTCGCCATCGTATTCTACGGGCCGGTAGCGGACGGTGATGGGACCTTCATAATTGGCCAACGAACTGTTGGTGTCGCGGGGATCGTAGATAAACGAGTCGCCCGGCGACGCAACGGACAAGGCCGCATCAGCCACGTCGTCGGCATTGAGATCGAATTGCACGTCCACCGAGCCGCCCCAAAAATCGCCGTTGACCGTCCCGGTCAGCGTCGGGTTGCCTGTCACCCAGTCGCTGTTTGAAGGCCCCGTGTCGTCCACAAGTCCTACGTTGTTGACGGCGACCGCGAGCATCTGGCGGCCTTCCAACTCCTGAATCGCCAGCCGCCGCGTCAACTTGCGCCGCGCGCGGAGTGACTGGTTCTGCAACTTTCGCCACTTGGAACTCGCCTTCGAACGCCGCATACGCCGACCCTCCAGAAAGAACACCTGAACCGACTTACGAGCAACGCGAGACACCGATAGGGAGGATGGGAGCCATCGTCGTCGCGACGCCCCCGGCCCGCTCGGCGATCGTGCATCTCTCCCTAGAAGCAATTGCAATTGCCGGGCAAAACCGGGCACACGATTTCCCAGACTTCATGCAAGACCAGTTTTTGACATTTCTGTTTTGAAAGTTCTTTGCCTGCATGGAGTTGTGGCGACGCAAGGGCGGCGCGGCACCATGCGCGGCCGGCTGTTGCAACGTTAGAGTTTTTGCAACGTCGGCGCAATCGCCACGCCCACGGCGCGAAACACCACGCCACAACTTCCTTCAAGTTCGCTGCGCAACAGGAATCGTTTCTCGTCGTGCTGCACGTCCACTTGTTGAAGCGCGTTCAAGTCCCGCTGAATCTCCGCCCATTCGAATTGTTCGCTGGCCGCCGCCAGTCGATCCTGCAATTCCTTCGGCCAATAAGGGACAGGCATTTTCTTGCACACCTCACAGTAGAATGCAGTGCAAACGGCTCAGCGGGAAGGTAACGACAAGGATGGCGAGACGTAGGCCCGTTGACTTCGGCGAGTGTGCGATGGCGGAATTCGGTGCTGCGGCGCATCGCGCTCAGATGGGCGTTCGGGACGCTCGCCAGCCGTCAACCGTTCAGCGTTTGAGCGTTGCCACGAAGATCCCAGCGAACACGGCGGCTAACTGGCCGTCGACAGCGGATTGCCCGGGGCTTGCAGCCACTGTTGGCCTCGCCGCTGAGCTTCACTGGCCAA
>JBGTKH010000075.1:0-11982 GCA_041744735.1 Pirellulaceae bacterium
GTGAAGATTGGCGAGTTGTCATGCCGAACGAGGATTGTTTGCGGTGTGAGGTTGCGATGCACCAGCGGCTCATCCGGGGCACCCTCCTGATGCAGCTCGTTCAACGCACGGATCGCATCTCTTGCAAACAGCAGTCGATTGGTGGAGTTCCAACTTGCGTCGTTCGCTCGGTCTTCGATGCACGGTGCGGCCGGATCGACGACGGTGATGAAGAACATTTCGCCCGCGTAGCCGGGAGCGTCCTGCCAGGAATCGAGAATCCGCGGCGCCCAGGGATACAACTGAAGTCGCCCGAGTGCGTCGGCTTCACGTTTCGCTTTCGCTTCCGCGTTTTTGTTATCGTCTGCCGATAGGTCATAGAGATGCAGCACGACACGGTCGCGGCGGGCCGGATGGCTGCCTTTGTAAACCCGGTGATCCCGCTGCTCTTTCGGCGTTTGCAATTCCAGGTTAACGTACCCGGCCAGCCGACGCAAAGAACCATCAACCGCAACCGCACTCTTGGGAGCCAGCGCGCGGCTCAGCGCTGTCACCTGACGGGCAGTCAGCACGCGGGGACCGTCAAAACCGATGGCGTCTTTCCACTGCTTCAGAGTATGAAACATAACTCCCCGCACCTGCCGGCCCGCCAGTCGTTTGACCTTCGAAGGTGGCTGTGTCAGAAGGATGGCCGCGTCGACTTTTCCCGAAATTAGGCCACTTCCCTCTTTCCAGTCGTCTTGCTGTTCGTCGCGATCAGCCGTGATGATTCGCGTGTTCTCGGCGAGATATTGCGCGAGAGACTCGCGGGAAACGTCGATCGTGGCGCCGCCGGGAAATCCGAAAGCTGGCTTCAGACAACGGAAGTGCTCGATCCGCTGGCCGTTGCTGCCCGGCTTGACCGCGTCGACGCCCGGCAGTGCTGGTGGTTGTAGTGTGGCTGGTTAAAATCAATCTTTTTGGCTGCCCGACGGCACACCGACAGGAGTTATCACCATGAAACACCTTCTCTCCGCGATTGTCGCTCTGGCGCTGCCGCTGGCTGCGCTGCACGCTGCCGACTTGGTCAAGTCCACCAGCAAGCCCAATATCATCCTCATCTTCACCGACGATCAGGGCTATCACGATCTGGGCTGCTTCGGCGCGACGACGATTAAGACCCCCGTCATCGACCGGATGGCGACCGAGGGGCTGCGGCTCACCAGTTTTTACGCCCAACCGGTCTGCGGCGTCTCCCGCGCCGCGCTGATGACCGGCTGCTATCCGATTCGCGTGGGCGAAAAGGGAAACATCAAGAACCTCCACACCGAGCCGGCGCCCCAGGAAGTCTTCATGGCGCAAGTCCTCAAGTCCGCGGGCTATGCCACGGCGTTGATCGGCAAGTGGCACCTGGGCACAAAAGGAAAGGGAGTCGCCGGATTCGACCCCGCCACCATGCCCAACGCCAAGGGCTTCGACTACTTCTATGGCACTCCCTTATACAACGGCTACACCGTGCGGGTTGAAGATGCCAAGCTGAGGAGCCCCATACTTCGCAATCAGGAAATTATTGTTCCCGCCGTCGAGAACTGGGATCACATCACCGGCGACTATACTCGCGAGGCGTTGAGTTGGATTGAGAAGAATCGAACACAGCCCTTCTTCCTCTACCTCGCCCACAACATGCCGCACATCCCTTTGGGCGCTTCGGAGAACTTCAAGGGCAAGTCGGCCTATGGACCCTATGGCGACGCGATTGAGGAGATTGATTGGTCCACCGGACAGATCCTTGCCAAGCTCAAGGAGCTGGGCCTGGATCAGAATACGCTCGTGGTGTTCACCTCCGACAACGGCCCGTGGATCGAAAGCACCAAGGGGATGCAACCGGACGGCGAACCCTTCATCCCCCGTGATTATTCCGGCTCGGCCGATCCGTTGCGCGGCTGGAAGATGAGCGCCTGGGACGGCGGCTGCCGAGTGCCCTTCATTGCTCGGTGGCCCGGGAAGATTCCGGCGGGGCGCACCAGCGACGAAATCCTCAGCACCATGGATTTACTGCCCACCTTCGCCGCGCTGGGCGGCGCTGCGCTGCCCGACTGCACGCTCGACGGCCGTAACGCCGCCGATTTTCTGCTGGGCAATACGCAAACCAGCCCGCGCGACGAGTATCTTTACTATGCCGCCACCCGCCTGACCGGCGTGCGTTCGGGTCGATGGAAGCTCGAACTTGCCCGGCCCGCCAATCCCCCGGAGACCGGTTGGTGGGGACGGATGCTGGAGGAGGTTCCGGCAACGCAACTTTACGACCTCGACGCCGATCCCGGCGAAACCACCGATGTCGCGGCGCGGCACGCCGACGTAGTGACCGCGCTGATGCAGCGGGTCGAACGCGCCCGCGTCGAGCTGGGCGACTATGACCGCATCGGCAGCGGCGCGCGGTTCTACGAAGACGGTCCGACGCGGCCGGACAGGGAGCGATTACTGAAGAAACAGACCAGACAGGCCAATGACGCAGCGATTGAAATCCGGAAGGACGCGGGCAGCGCAGCAAAGAAATAGCCCAACGCCATGAAACATGCCTTCGCACTCATCGGACCGTCGCGAAGTGGCATCTACGGTGATTCCGCCGAACCGCTGTCTGATCAATGGATGTATCATGCGGTGGCCGATTGCATCCTCGCGAATTCGCTCTTGCGGGCCTTGCCCGGAGTGGATCCAGACCGAGTCGGACTCATGGGTTTTTCCTGGGGCGGTGTCATCACGAGCACCGTCATCGAACGCGAGATAAAGGAAGAACGGCTGATCTTTATGCCGCTCGACGAATGACACCGCCTCTTCGCCAAGTCGATCCGTCAGGTAGCCGCTTTCCTTCACAGGCTCGGTACCGCGATAGATCGGGTCGTCGGAGCGGCAAGTGATTTTGTTTTTGTCATTCGTGTTAGAATAGCCGCGCGAGGCAGGTTAGAAAACCCAGGTCGACCTGCCGCCTTTCCGTACCCCATGGATCAAACCTTTGAAACACACCGTCACGCTGATCGCGGCCATATCGTTTTCGCTACTGACCACGCTTCACTTTGCGGAAGCTGCCAAGCCAATCGGCGTGCGGGAACTATTCGCCGCGCCGCAAGCGGACACTCCGTGCGGGCAATCGTTGCGACCACAAGCCAACTCGCAGATCGCTGCGGCTTCAAGCGTCGATCAAATGTCGCAGGCACATCATGTCCGTTCCGCCGAAGAAATTGAATCGTTGATCAAGTCGAGGCGTCTGACTCCGGGAGCCACCATCATTTGGGCGGATGGCACTTTCAAGGATGTGGAGCTGAACGTCGCAGGCGTCGACGGCACCAACGCCCAGCCGATCACATTGCGAGCGGCCACTCCCGGTGGCGTTATCCTGCGAGGCGAATCGCAGTTCACGGTCGGTGCTCAGTGGTGGGTGATTCAGGGATTTCATTTCGACGGCGTGGCAACCGAAGTAAACAGCTACAACACATTCCAATTCCGCAGTCGAGGTGGAAGGCCCGCGCAGCACGTGCGTTTGACCGATTGTGCCATGACAAACCTGAGGACCGACGAGGACACGTCCAAGTGGCTGCTCGTTTATGGCAGCTTCAACGCGATCGATCACTGCCATTTCAGCGGTAAAAACAGCAAGGGAGCCTTGCTCACGGTCGAACTGGGCGACCTCAAAGGTGACGCCACTGTCGAGCATCGCATCGAGTGGAACTATTTTGGGGACATCGCTCCGCAAGCGGGGACCGACAATGAGACGATCCGCATTGGTTTCAGTGGAGATCAGAACAAACAGGCCAAGTGCCTCGTGCGGCGAAACTTGTTCGTTCGCTGCAACGGCGAGAATGAAATCATCAGCAACAAGTCGAGTTTCAATACGTATGAAGCAAACACATTTCGACAGTGCGACGGCGCTCTGGTGCTGCGGCACGGTCATCACGCGCGAGTTGAGGGGAACTTTTTCTTTGGCGACGGGGCGCAGAATGCCGGCGGCATTCGCGTCAGCGATAGTCAGCATGTGATCGCCAACAACTACCTCCAGGATTTGACCGGGACAACGTGGAATGCGGCGCTTTCGATTTTGGGTGGCAAGGAGCCATCCGGCGGCAACGGCAACGGCTACCAGGCAGTCGATGAGATCACCGTCATCCACAACTCGATCGTTAACTGCAAACGAAGCATCTTCTTGAATCAGGCAAAGGGCTCGCGGCCTCCGACCGGTGTGATGGCGAATAACTTGGTGTCTAGTTCGACAGGGCCGTTGATCACCGAGGGGCTGTCTGCCGCCAAACTCAAATGGATTGGCAATTTGTTGCATGGAGCGCCCGTCGGCGCGGCGGTCGACGTGTCAACATCGGATCCTCAACTGCGTGTGATCGATGGCCTCTTGCGGCCGCACGCATCGGGACCTGCGGCCAACGCAGCAATCAAGCACCAGATACACGTCCGACTGGATATTGACGGCCAGCAGCGTGTGGATTTCGAGGCCGACATTGGCGCCGACGAAGTGGCTGGCGCCATTGGAATTATGTCTTCAGCTCCGCTTAATCCGGCCGATGTGGGCGTTAGTTTTCTTCGCGGTAACGGACCAAACAGACCATGAGACTCTAAGGCAAGTCCGGCTTATTAATTTACCCGTAGCCGAAGTCGCCAGACTTTGGAGGATCGGCCAAACTCTGGCGAGTTCGGCTACGCTGATTGGTACGTCCTTATCCGGGACTTGCCTAAAAGGCCCCGCGTCACCGCACCGACAGCTTGTACTCGGGGTGGCCCAATTCGTCGGCGTGAGAAGTCAGGCGGAAGGACTTGCCGAACACAAGCGACTTGAGCCAACCGGACTGTCGGCGAGTGACGACATAGCCGGCACGTCCGCGTTTGAGAATGTCGAATTGCAAACGCTCGCCGCGCGCGTCCACCAGCCAATACTCGCGGATGCCGGCCTGCCAGTACAACTCGCGCAGCACCACGGTGTCTTTCCGCACCGAGCGGACGCTGACGACCTCCAACACCATGTCCGGCGTCCCTTCCAGTTCGAGGAATCCATCGCCCCCTTCGACGAGCCGAACCCGGTCCTGCTTCAGGCTCTCGAAGGACACGAACGTCCCGTCCGGCTCCGTGGAGAGGCCGGCCTCGACGTTGGTCACCAGCGTGCGGTCGCCGAAGAATCGTCCGCGACGGTCGCGCTTGAGCAGCCCAAAAATCACCGAACCGCATTCTACTTTGACTTGGTTATGCGTAAACAATTGTTCCGGCATCAGATCCACCCAGAGTTCGCCGTTGAGGTGCGAGTAGCGCCCAAGATCTGGGAAGTCGTCGGACCGAGCCCAATCGCGAAACGACTCCAGATCGACGACGCAATCCGGAATCCGAATCCTCTCTTCAATGACAATCGTGCTCATGGGTCAATCGCTTCTGCGTGTTCTCGATACGCTCGCTTCGCCGCGCGTCGCCTCCTTCGGCCGCACTAAGGGATTCTAAGCTTACTTGTCGACATCTGCAATCATTTCACGGAGTCGGAAGGTGCCGTGGATTGATCTCCAGCGGGTTAACTTGCTCTTGAATGCGGTCCATCCGCACAGCCCGGCGATGACCCAAGTGAACTCTTCGATGGACGTCAATCCGCAGTCCACGATGTGCCAAATCCACAACGAATCGACGCACGCCGCGGTCTTACCGATCGCGGCCACCGATGGAAAACAGTTGCGTGAAGGTGCGCAGGTATATGCGACCGTGGGCGACGGCGGGGGTGCTGTGGCTGGACTGGCCGAGTGGATTGCGGGCGACGAGATTGTATTCTTTCGCCGCGGCCAGCACTACGACGTCGCCGTCGGCGGAGATGTTGTAGACGTAGTCGCCGACGCAGATCGGCGAGGCGTAGAACGTGCCGCCGATGCGCTTGGTCCAGTGAACGTTGCCGGTGGCCAGATCGGCACAGGTCACGATCCCTTCGTCGGCCCAGAGAAACAGCAAGTCGTCTTTGACCAGCGGCGTCGTGCACAGCGGCGCGCCGCGGTCGATGCAGTAAACTCGTTCGGCCTGCGTCTTTTGACTGTTCGCGCCGGGCCGGACTGCGATCACTTCTTGCCGCACGGCTAACCAGCCGCTGGTTCCCAGGACTAGATCGCCCGCCACGATCGGCGAACTGATCGACGATTCAGTGTGTCCCTTGTCAAACACGTCAGCCTGCCAGTTCACTTGGCCGCTCTGCGGGTCGATTGCGGTGATGCCGTACGTCCAGTTGACGAAGATCAACTCGGGCGGCAGGCCGGGGCGCTCGAAGACGCACGGCGTCGACCACGTCGATTTGCTCTCGCGCGGCACTTGCCAGCGAATCTTTCCGGTCGCACAGTCGAGTGCGAACAGCGAACTGTCCCCTTCGTGTTCGTTGGGGACGACCAACAGATCGTCGTGCACAATGGGCGACACGCCGAACCCGTGCCCGCCTTTGAACGATCCCAAATCGGCTCGCCACACTTCTCGGCCGCTGTGATCCAAAGCCAGCACGACGAACTCTTCCGGCGTGCCCCAGCAGGTATAGACGTGCCGCGAGTCAACTGCGGGAGTGGCCGATGCGAAACTGTTCAGCTTGTGCTTGCCGTGGCGCGTTGATGGGAACTCGCGCGACCATAACTGGCGTCCCGTGTTGGCGTCGATGCAGAGCACGATCCGCTTACCGGTCTCGTCGTCGCCGCTGGTGACGAATAGCTTCTCACCCCACAACACCGGCGATGAATGGCCTACGCCGGGCAGCGTGACTTTCCAGTTGTAATCCTCGTCGGTCCAGCGTACCGGCACGGTCGTGGCCAGGCTGACGCCCGATCCGTTGGGGCCGCGAAACCGAGGCCACTCCTGCCCGAACGCCGATTCTGCAAACAACCACGCAACGGCAAGCCCAACGGCCAACAACCGACATGCACACATCATTGCATCTTCCCCGGTGACACTCGCATCGACGCTCATCACGAACTCCGCTGTTATAATCGATGCGGCCGCCATTACGCAAAGTTTTCTTGTTTGCGGCGCGACTGGCGATAACGCTTGCCAGTCGGGGCGGATGCGGACCCAAGTTGTTCAACGAGATTCCTTGCCACCTCGGAGACCACCTGCGTGGATATCGAAAGCAACCTGCTGTTTGGCTTAATCGCTTTGGAACTTCACTACATCGACGCAGAAGAATTCACTGCGGCGGGCCAAGCGTGGGTTCAGAAGAACAGTGGTTCGTTGGCCCAGGTTTTACGCGAGCGGGGAAAACTTGCGGCTGACGATTGTGCGGAGGTCGAGGCCGCGCTGCAACGCAAGTTGGCTTGGCATGACGGCAACGTTCGCCAGTGCCTGGCGTCTCAACGCGGAGTGCAAGGTGCCTGCGCCAAGTGGGGCATTGAGAATCCGGAGTTTTCCCGGACGCTCTCGGTCGTGGCTGTTCCGCCGGGCTACGCGCCCGTTCAGACGGTTGTTGTTCAGCCGGAACAGCGCTCGCGATATACGCGCTCGCGAGTTCACGGTCAGGGTGGCCTGGGGCGCGTGTGGGTAGCGCGCGACGAGAACCTGCATCGAGAAGTGGCCCTCAAAGAGATTCGCCCGGACAAAGAAACCAATCATGCGGCATGGCTGCGCTTCGTACGCGAGGCACAAGTCACCGGGCAATTAGAGCATCCGAATATTGTCCCAGTTTACGAGATGGGCCGGTCTTCGGGCGATGACCGGCCCTTCTACACCATGCGGTATCTGCGTGGACAAACGCTGCAACAGATGGTCAGCGAGTACCACAAGCAGCGTGCCGCGGGCAAGGCACAGATCATGGACCTGCGGCGACTGCTGAATGCATTCGTCGGCGTTTGCAATGCCGTCGCATACGCCCATTCGCGCGGCGTCATCCACCGTGATCTCAAACCGGACAACGTGATCTTGGGCGATTTCGGTGAAGTGATCGTGCTGGACTGGGGACTGGCAAAGGTCTTGGGTGAAGATGAGAAGGACGAAGCGGCCCAGCCCGTGAAGGTCAGCGACGATACGAATTTGCGGGCCACCGTGGATGGAATGGCGATTGGCACGCTGGGCTACATGTCGCCCGAGCAGGCCGAGGGTCGTCAGGATTTGATGGATACCCGCGCGGACATTTACGGACTCGGGGCGACGCTGTTCAAGATCCTCACCGGCAGCGCTCCACATAAAGGTGCCGACACTCACGACGTGTTGGAAAAAATCATTCACGGCGAAACCTTGCGGCCGCGCTCCATTGTCCCCAGTGTTCCCGCGCCGCTGGATGCGATTTGTGCGAAGGCCATGGCGAAACAGAAGTCGGATCGATATCGCACGGCCGCCGCATTGGCCGACGACGTGCAACGCTGGCTGGCGGACGAGCCGGTTTCGGTGTACCGCGAGCCGCGCCACGAACGGTTGGCGCGTTGGATGCGTCGGCATCGGACGTGGACGCAGGCCGGAGCCGCCGCGTTGATTCTGGTGTCGTTGGTTTCCTTGGTCGCCGCGTTTCTGGTGGATCGCGCGCGTCGGAGTGAGGCGGCAGCGTTAGTGCGAGCCGAAAAGTCGCTGATTGCCGAACGCCAAGCGCTGGCCGCGGAGACGGCCGCTCGTGCCGAAGCAACGCAGAGGTTCAAAGAGGCGCGGGATGCCGTGGACCGGTCGTTGACCGGCGTCAGCCAAGTGCTCGAAGATCTTCCCGGCGTTCAGTCCGTGCGCATCGAGCTGCTCAAAACGGCCGACGAAGACTACGAACGATTTGCCGCTGACAGAAGTGACGATCCTGAGTTGAAGGCCGCAACAGGGCGAGCGCTGCTGCGATTGGGCGACGTGCGAGGACTTTTGGAACAATGGCCGGAAGCGGAGTCAGCTTATCGGCGGGCGGAGTCGATCTTTGGCGAACTGTCGGCTGACGCGAAGGAGAATCTCGACCTGCAACTGGCACTGGCTCAGAGTCGTTCCAAACTTGCCTTCACGGCCGGCATGCTAGGTCACAACGATGAAGCAGAAAGGCATTACAAGACGGCGCTCACCGGACTTGACGCCGCGCAAACTCAAACGCCCGATGCATCGCGTCTGGAGTTTGAGAAAGCCGCGGCGAAAGTGAACTTTGCCGTCTTTTGCAACCAATCGAGTCGATTTGAACAAGCCGTGTCACTGCTCGGGGAAGCTGAAGGTGAGTTCGCGATACTGGTGGATCATGACAGCCAACCAAAACACATCGAAGGGTTGGCGACCGCTCGCGATACGATCGGACAAGTCCTGCAGAATCTGAGCCGGCATCAAGAGGCGGCCGCGAAACTCGAAGATGCCATTCTCGATTTTCATCGTTTGACATTGTTGGACGACAATCGGCCCCAATACCGCGAGCGACTGGCCGGCTGCCGCATCAATCTGGCCAACGCGCTGCGGATGTTGGGGCAGGATGATCTGGTCGAAGACACGTATCAGGCGGCGATTAGCGATTATTTGGCGCTGATCAAAGCGCGGCCGGATGTCCCGCGTTATCGCGAGAGCGTTGCGTTGACGCGCGCCGATCTGGCGCTGCTGCTGCATCGGCAGGGACGCAACGCGGAAGCCAAAGTCGCCGCCATGTCGGCGTTGAATGAGGCGGTCGATCTTGTGAATTCGAATTCCAGCAATGTGCGATACCATGAAGCACAGGCTTTTGACAGTCTGATTCTGGGAGCCGTGCTGTGTGATTTGGATGAGTACGAATGGGCCGACACGGCACTGACAACCGCGATCCGCAAGTTTCGCGAACTGGTCGACTTCGATCCCGATACGGCGCGTTACAAGCGATCGCTGGCCAATAGCCTGCACAGCCGAGCGCGGCTGCTCCACAAACTTGAGCAACATGAGGAAGCCATGCAGATCTTTGTTGAAGCGATCGCGGAGTTTGACAATTCACTGAAGCAACATCCGGGCGATGCTTTTGCGCTGGACGCACAAGCTCAATGTCATCTGCACATGGGCAATCTCCTGCGGCACATGGGCGAGTCCACGGAAGCCGCCAAGTGCTACACGAACGCGCAAGCGAATCAAGCGGAACTGCCCGCGGATCCCGAGCATTTTTACAACCTGGTCTGGCTGCTCACAAACTGTGACGACGAGAAGTTTCGTGATCCAATTCGCGCCGTTCAGTTGGCCGAGCAATTGAAGCAGCGAGCTCCCAAAAATGGCCGATATTGGAGCCTGCTGGGTACCGCGCTGCTGCGCAGTGGTAAGTTCGACGAGAGCATGAATGCATTGCGAGTGGCCATCGATCTGCGCCGCCACGAAAGCAGTTTTGACTGGTTTGCCTTATCGATGGCGTACGCTAAGCACGGGGACAGCCAGCAATCGCAATCGTGCTTTGATCGAGCCGCTGCGAACATGCGGGCGAACAACCCGGGGAACATTGACCTGCTGAAACTTCAGTCCGAGGCCGCACAGTTGCTGGCGACTTCTCGGCCGGACGTGGGCGACCACGCCGACACACCTAAGCATTCTTCTCCTTGATCGAACGCCCCGCCAAGCGGCCGCTTTAGAAGCCGAATGGCCGATGCTTATCGGTTTGCGAGTGCTGTGACGAATACGCGGTCGCCTCAAGGTTGGTCGAGGCAGCATGTTCGCTCAGGTTTCGGTAAGCGGTGCGGCAAGACCAATCGGTTCAGCAAGAAATACTTTTCTTCCATGATGTTGCGCGGTGTCACCATGCCGAATGGTTAAATACTTGCACTTCCCCTTGGAAGGCGCTGTTGACTGCGCGACAAAGGCGAGCGTAACGGATTGCTTTGTGCCATGGAGGGGACTGCTGATGACGATAACCGGTTCATTTGCGCGGGTCGGCTTCTTTCTCGCACTGTCGGCCACTGTCATCGCGGCACACGTCGAGAGCGCCACGGCGGATGATCCATCGACCGACAAGCCGGCCAGCGTGGTTAGGCAATTCGACGACGGTCCCGAACTTACGTCCGACGAAGCAGCTAATGCTCCGAAAGTATTTCAGTTTATCCACGAAGCGCAGCCGGCACCGTTGCCTGCGATTCCGCAACCGTTCTTGCCCAGCGCGGACGTTTCGGACGAGGCCAGTCTGTTTTCCGAGAGTATCTTCGGCACCGGCGGCTTCCGCCGCAGCCTGCTGAGCCAGACCCGCCGCGACTACGCCGAAACGATCACGACCGACGTGATCCTTGGCTCGGAATCGCAATTTCGAGTGACCACCGATGCCGGCAACCTGTTGGGCAAATCCAATTCGGCACTCGGCATATCGACCGAGAAGCGTACGCCGATCGTCACCGATCCGCGCATTCGAGGCAGCGGAGTAGGGTCGCTGCTCGCATCAGGGTCGTATTGGTTCCCCGCGCGACAGGACTTGGACACCATGTTGAGCAAGATTGACTCGCGCATCATCAGCGACGTCATCGTGATCAAAGGACCGTATGCCGCACGCTACGGGCCCGGTACCAACTTCATCGACATTCAACTAGCCGAGTCGCCGCGTTTTGCCGGTGGATTCCAGTCATACGGCAGCACAAGTTTGGAGTACAAGACAAACGGCGAACAATGGTATGGCCGCGAGACGGTCTGCGGCGGGGCCGAGAACTGGGGCTTCCGCGCCGGCTACGGCAACCGGACCGGCAACGATTATCGCACCGGATCAGGCTCCACTTTGCCCAGCAGCTACAAGGCCCAGGACTTCGATTTTAGTCTGGGTTACGATCTGTCGCCCGATGCGAGTTTGGAGTTTAGCTACCTGCGATTGGACCAGAGCAAAGTTGAGTTTCCCGGGCAGATTTTTGACTTGCGGTTTCTGGCGACGAATGCCTTTGAGCTAACCTACTACGAAGAGAACCCCGGTTTCTTTGACGCGATTACGATTGAAACGTGGTACAACGACACGCGATTCGCAGGCGACGCTCAACGCGC
This sequence comes from Pirellulaceae bacterium, assembly GCA_041744735.1. GTDB lineage: Bacteria > Planctomycetota > Planctomycetia > Pirellulales > Pirellulaceae > JBGTKH01. The sequence goes on from JBGTKH010000075.1 coordinate 11,860, forward strand.
CGGCAAACGCCAGCAGATTCCGCTGCTCGATCAGATTGGCTTCATCGGTTTTACCAACGCATCGAACATGTCGACCGGATTTTCGGCTGCGGGAACTTGGGGCGACACCTGCTGCGGCCAACT
>JBGTKH010000076.1:0-5560 GCA_041744735.1 Pirellulaceae bacterium
TTGAGCCCTACAAAATTCGGATTTCGGGCTTCGTCATTCTTTCGTCATTGGGTATTTCGTCATTCGTCATTCACGCAACCGTCGCCAATCGCATGCGGAGTCATTCAATGCACATTCCTGACGGTTTACTGGACCCAGTCGCCTGCATCGGCACGGCGGTTGTTTCGGTCGGCGCCGTTGGTTATGCGCTGCGTCGCGTCAAGCAGGAATTGCCGGAACGGGCGGTGCCGTTGATGGGCGTGATGGCGGCGAGCGTGTTTGCCGCACAGATGTTGAACTTTCCGATTCCCGGCGGGACCTCGGGACACGTGCTGGGCGGCGATTAGCTCTCAGGCTTGAAGACCGAGACGGCCAGCGGTGGCAATGTGATGTCAAGAGCGCAGGGGCGGGCGTGATGGCCTTTCTTATCGGCCATGATGCCGGGGAAGTTGCCGACGTTGCTGCCGCCATAATATTGCGAGTCACTGCTGAAGATCTCGCGGTAGTAGCCCTCGCGCGGCACGCCGACGCGATACGGGCGAACCACGGGTGTGAAATTGCAGCAGACCAGCACGAAATTGTTGGGGTCTTTTGCCTTTCGCAGAAACGACAACACGCTGTCGTCGCGGTTATGGCAATCGACCCATTCAAAGCCTTGCCAGTCGAAGTCCATCTCGTACAGCGCCGGCTCGCGGCGATAAAGGGCGTTGAGATCGGCCAGCAACTTTTGCACGCCCTTGTGAGTGTCCCACTGTAATAGGTCCCACTGCAAGCTCGCCTCGCTGTTCCACTCGTGCCACTGGCCGAAGTCGCTGCCCATGAACAGCAGCTTCTTGCCGGGGTGCGTCCACATGTACGAATACAGCAGCCGCAAGTTGGCGAACTTCTGCCACAAGTCGCCGGGCATCTGATCCAGCAGCGAACCTTTGCCGTGCACCACTTCGTCGTGCGACAGCGGCAGGGCAAAGTTTTCCGTGAAGGCGTAAATCAAACTGAACGTCAACTCGTCGTGATGATAGCGGCGGTGAATCGGATCGTCGCGCATGTAACGCAGCGTGTCGTTCATCCAGCCCATGTTCCACTTGATGCTAAATCCCAAGCCGCCCGTTTCGATCGGCCGCGAGACGCCGCCCCACGCGGTCGACTCTTCGGCGATCGTTAGGATGCCGGGAAACCGCTCGTGCGCCTGTTTGTTGAACTCGCGCAACAACGAAATTGCCGGAATGTTTTCACGCCCGCCGTATTCGTTAGGCACCCACTCGCCCTCTTTGCGGCTGTAATCCAAGTACAGCATCGACGCCACCGCATCCACTCGCAAACCATCGATGTGATATTTGTCGAGCCAGAACAGGGCGTTGGCGATCAAAAAGTTGCGGATTTCGTTGCGGCCGTAATTGAAGATCATCGTGCCCCAATCGGGATGCTCGCCTTGGCGCGGATCTTCGTGTTCGAAGAGTGCCGAACCATCGAAGCGTCGCAGCCCGTGGCTGTCGCGCGGAAAATGCGCGGGGACCCAATCCAAAATCACGCCGATGTCGTGCTGGTGACAGTAGTCGACAAAATACATGAAATCTTCGGGTGAACCGTAGCGGCTGGTGACCGCGTAATATCCCACCGTCTGATACCCCCAACTGCCCGAGTACGGATGTTCGCTGACCGGCAGAAGCTCGAGGTGCGTGTAGCCTTGTTGTTGGCAGTACTCGACCAACTGATGCGCCAGCTCGCGATAGTTCAACCAACCGTGCTGCCGGTCCTCGCCGCGGCGCCAACTTCCCAAATGCACTTCGTACATGGAGAGCGGCCGCTGCAGCGGATTCGTGTTGCGGCGACTCTCCATCCACGTTGCGTCGCGCCATTGATAACGATGCAGATCAGCCACGATGGAAGCGGTGCGCGGCGGCAACTCGGCGGCAAATCCATAGGGGTCGCTCTTGTCAATCACTTCGCCATGCTGAGCCGTCACGCGATACTTGTAATGCTCGCCTGCACCGATGCCCGGCACGAACAACTCCCAAACGCCGCTGGGAATCCGTTTCCGCATGGGATTGCGCCGGCCGTCCCAGCGGTTGAAATTTCCTACGACGCTAATGCTTCTTGCGTTAGGCGCCCAAACGGCATAATTCACGCCTTGCACTCCATCGATCGTTCGCAGTTGGGCACCCATCTTAGAATAGATTTCCAAGTGCGAGCTCTCACCGAACAGGTGCAGATCGTAGTCGCTCAGCAGCGGCGGAAAGGCGTACGGGTCATGCATGGTGCTCATTTCTCCACGCTCGTTGGCGATGCGTAATACGTAGCGACGCTCCTGGCCTTGTGCGGGCAACGGGCAAATTGCCTCGTACAGGCCGGCTGGATGGATTCGCCGCATGGGTTGCGACGTGTTGTGACCGGGGTGAAACACCCACACCTGATTGGAATCGGGCAAAAAGGCCCGCACGGCCAACGCTTCTTTCCCATCGAGGTCAATTTTGTGCGGGCCGAGCAGGTCGAACGGATTCTCGCTACGACCCTCCAGCAGGGCTCCGACACTGTCCAAGGTGACACGGGTTCTCACGCTTTCCTCCTTGGTACGCTACACGCGATGTCTATTCAAGGTGCCTAGTTATGAACAGTCAGCCGAAAACGGGCAATGCCCCCGTGCAAGGAAGCAAGCGTTAGTCATCGCCGGCAGCGATGGGCCGAAGAAATTGCCGCATCGTTTTCGACCAAACGCCTCGACACCAGTTCGGCACAAATCGGCCGAAATTCCGAGAGCGCATGGAACCGCCGGTCGCGGCTGATCGGTCGGGAGCTGTCGCGGTGAGGTATGTGACGTTCGCCGCCGAGGTTAGATGCGGTCGCATGGGAGTTTGATCCAGGTCGTCAGCCGAGCGGTCGAATCGCCAAGTTCGGCATTCCACGTCGTGAAATGCCAGTGCGCGGTCAACGCGTTGCCAAAGGTCCCGATTCTTGACCGGCGCCATTTGGCCGAACCGCTCCCATTGCCAGCCGTTTTCGCGCCACTCGTCCAAACCGTAACGTAGACCGCGACTTACGTACTGGCTTTGGGTGACGAGGGTGACTCGCGACGGCTGGTCAAGCGCCTCCAGACCACGGACGACCGCCAGCAGATCGAGCCTCTCGCCCTCGGCTTCCGGCTCGTCGTCACAGGCCTCCAATTTCGCCGCGCCGTCAAGCGACTCAAGCACAAACCGCCACTGGCCGATCACCTGTTCTTCTTCGCCAACGGAAGCCTGAGCCGCTGAATGTGCAGCCGCACGGCGAGCCTCAGAGAACAGCAGGAAATGCGGAGCTGGCACAGACATAATGGAAAGAATTCGTCGCAGTAGTCACCCAGTGGCTCGGTCCCCTCCGCCACTCGATGCGCAAATCGTTTCCCATGCCAAGCTTCCTGCCGGCAAACCCATAGCGCCTGGCAAAGCCTCCTTCGCCGATTTTACATATCGACAATCTCGACCTATATTCGCCAATTTATTTCGTCGTTTAACCGTACCCAGTCAACCACTGTCTTCCACCCACATGGTCGCGCGGCGGAGCAGTTCGATGGCGTTGGGGAGATTCAGCTTTTGTTTGATGTTCTCCCGATAACGGTCGACGTCGAGCAGCCGGCGGAAGTCCGGCTCGTTTAGCGGCGTTGGCGCCTCCGACCAAAATCGCCGGCCCGTCGCCGACTATGCGATTTGTTCTTGCACGCGTACACCTGTCCTGTTGTACGACACGCAGCAGACCGATTGCGCGCCACAGGAATTGCTCCGAGGTCCGCGAGGTAAGGAATTATAGAAAATGTCCACCTCACAATTGACCCACAACCCAACTGTGCAACTATATTTAATGGAAGTCAGCGAGGGACCCCATGCGAATCGACAACGAGCGTAAACTGGATTTCGACGACGTGCTGATCCGCCCAAAGCGGTCCGAGGCCCCCAGCCGAGCGGCGATCGAATTGACCCGCAACCACCGTTTTCTGCACAGCGGTGCGACCTGGCGCGGCGTACCCATCGTCGCGAGCAATATGGACACCATCGGTACGATGACAATGGCCAAAGCGCTCGCTTCGCAGCAGATGATGACCTGTCTGCACAAGCATTATTCGGCCGATGAGTTGTACGAGTTTTTCGGACACGAGCCGAATCGCGCCAACTCGTTTCTGACGATCGGCATTGGGGACGCGGACTGCGAGAAGCTACAGCAAGTCCGGCAGCGGGCCGAAGTTCAATTCGTCTGCATCGATGCAGCCAACGGTTACACGGAATACTTCGTGGAACGCGTCAAGCGCATCCGCGAAGCATTTCCCGTCGTGACCATCATGGCCGGAAACGTGGCCACGCCGGAGATGGTTCAGGAGCTGCTGATCTCCGGTGCGGCGGACATCGTCAAGATCGGCATCGGTTCGGGCAGCGTCTGCACAACGCGGATCAAGACGGCGGTCGGCTACCCGCAACTATCGGCGATCATCGAGTGTGCCGATGCGGCTCACGGCCTGCGCGGCCATGTCTGCGCCGACGGCGGTTGCCGCACGCCCGGCGACGTGGTGAAGGCTTTCGCCGCCGGTGCCGATTTCGTAATGCTCGGCGGGATGTTGGCCGGTCACGACGAGTGCGAGGCACAGTGGCAAGAGCACAGCGGTTCTAAGACGATGAAGTTCTACGGCATGTCCAGCCGCACCGCTGCGGAAAGATACTCCGGCGGCCTGAAAGATTACCGCGCGGCAGAAGGCACGGAGATCGACGTCCCGCACCGTGGCAGCGTCAAAAACACGCTCCAAGAAATCACCGGCGGCATTCGCAGCGCCTGTGCCTATGTCGGCGCCGAGCGCTTAAAGGATCTCTCCAAATGCACTACGTTTGTCGTGTGCCACCGCAGCGGTGCACAAACGCCGTGATTCGCCTGTGGGGTAAGCATCCTGCTTGCCGTGGATTTGCTCTGCAGTCGCAAGCTGGAAGCTTACGCCACGAGATCGGCAGCCCTCAAGTTTGACTTTGAAAAAGCACCAGGCAGCCGCACTCGCGCCGCGATCATCCGCGCCGCCACTGGGAAAACCGCCAGCAGCGAAAGGGCGATGATCAACTGCGGCGTGACTACTTCGCTCAGGTTTCCCGCGGCGATGGATCGCAAATCAGGCAGCCGCGACCCGGCGTAAACCCACAAACAATTCGCCGGCAGCATGGCCAATTGGCTGACCCACCAAAATGTCCGCGTGCGCATCGGCGTCACGCCCATCGCCAGATTAACGAACGAAAACGGCACGACCGGGATCATCCGCAGCATGAACAAACAGAACGGCCCTTCACGCTGCAGCGCCTGATTGATCCGCTCCAGCCGCTGGCCGAATTTGGCTCTCAGCATGTCACGTAGCAAGTAGCGGCTGAATAGAAACGCGACCGTCGCAGCGACCGTCGAGGCAAAGCTGACCAATACAACTGCAGGCCAGAATCCAAACAGCCACCCGTACACGAGCGACTTGCCTGAAAACCCGGGTACCCACGACGCGATCACATACACTGTGAACGCCCCCGCGAAAACCACCAGCGGCGACGACTGCCACAGCGCCCGCAACCGATCCTGCTGATCGGCCAGCACG
>JBGTKH010000077.1:0-10276 GCA_041744735.1 Pirellulaceae bacterium
CGGCCCCGGTGCGTTGTACGACAGCATCGAGAGCGTAAAGAAGGCCGTCGATGGGCGGCATAAATGGATCGGTGCCTGCGTGGACACCGGCCACTTCATCCGCAGCGGCGAAGATCCGGTGAAGGCGGTTCTGGAACTGGGTGACCGCGTCTTCGGCGTGCATGTAAAGGACGACACCGAGCGTGGCCGCGGCTCGCGCAACGTGATCATCGGCACCGCGAATCTCGATCTGGTCGGTCTCTTTACGGCCCTGCGCAAGATAAAATTCCCAGCCGACGCCGCCTTGTCGCTGGAATACGAAGCCAACCCGGCCAACCCCATCGACGACATGAAGCAATGTCTGTCCGCGGCCCGCGAGGCGATTGCGAAGTTGTCGTAGTAAAAAGGGCTCGGGGTTCGAATTCATACATCGGTACGCACCTTACAATTGCGGGTATCCTGCGCGATTATTTTCTTATATAATAAAATCGAGGATGCGTGATGGAGTTTCGCTGGAACGAGTGGAACATCGATCACATCGCCATGCATGGTGTGAGTCCCGATGAAGCTGAGGCGGTCGTGCGAAACGCGCGGCGACCTTACCCTCGATACCACAAGGATGGCAAGTGGCTCGTGTGGGGACGAGGGTCTGGTGGGCGGCTATTGCAAGTCATTTTTGTGCTCGACGAGGATGATACAAAATTCGTGATCCACGCTCGCCCACTTACCGACAGAGAAAAAAAGCGGCCTCGGAAGGGAAGGTAGTTATGTCGGGTAATCGCGATTCCAAAGCCAGTCCATCCACCAGGAAGCCCGTGAAGAAGTACTGGGAGATGAATACCAACGAATTGGCTGAAGCAACTAGCGAATTCGACGAAGAGTTCGTAGCTGACACATTTGCCGAGCCGCCGGGGCAGGCTAGGGCTCGCTTGGCCAAGTCTAATCGCAAGCGTGGACGTCCGAAGGCGGGAAAGGGCGTCAAAGTCATTTCCGTCAGCCTGGAGAAAGGACTGCTAACAAAGGCGGACAAGTTGGCCAAAAAACTGCGTATCAGCCGCGCTAAATTGATCTCCCGCGGCCTCGAATCAGTACTCGCGGCGCAAGACCAATGATGGCGGAAGCACGAGTTGTGATACCATTTGCTGGATGCGTAGGATGGACGCCCTCGTCCGTCCGATGTTTCACCCGGATTCCTGGTCGGACGAGGGCGTCCAACCTACAAACGGTATCACCACCGAAGCACGCTATCCGTTGACCGGTTTCGATGCGGGGCTTAAAGTGAAATCGTTCCGCGCATAGTCGGGGAGGCGATACCTGCTGCCCGCTGTTTGCGGCACAGGGACTAGTGCATATCTTAATCGTCGATGCTTGCCAAGCGTGTCATTCCGTGTCTGGACGTGGACCGGGGCCGGGTTGTGAAGGGGACGAATTTTGTCAAACTTCGCGACGCGGGCGATCCGGTGCAGGTGGCTGCGCGCTACGAACAGGAAGGGGCGGACGAACTGGTCTTTCTGGACATCACGGCCAGTCACGAAGACCGCGACATTATGATCGACGTGGTGCGACGGACGGCCGAGCAAGTGTTCATGCCGCTGACCGTGGGCGGCGGGATTCGCACGCTGGACGACATCCGGGCGCTGCTGAACGCCGGTAGCGACAAGGTATCCATCAACTCGGCCGCCTGCCGCAATCCCGATTTTGTTCGCCAGGCGGCCCGCCGGTTCGGCAGCCAGTGCATCGTGGTCAACATCGACCCCAAGCGAATTCAGAAAAATGGCCGGGAAGTTTGGGAGGTCCACATCAACGGCGGACGAGTGCCCACGGGGCTGGAAGCCGTCGACTGGGCCAAGCAAGTCGAAGAACTGGGCGCGGGTGAGATTGTGCTCACCAGCATGGATTGCGACGGCACAAAAGATGGTTACGATTTAGAGATCACGGCTGCCGTCAGCGACGCCGTTTCAATTCCGGTCGTGGCCAGCGGCGGCGCTGGACGGCCCGAGCACTTGGCTGATGCGATCGTGATCGGCAAGGCCGACGCGGCACTGGCGGCCAGCATTTTTCACTTTGGCGAATTCACGATTCGTGAAACCAAACAAGTCATGGCCGCGCGGGGCATTCCCGTGCGGTTGTAAGCGAGGGAGGTCAACTCTATGGCGACCGTTGAAGCACCCCAGGTAGGTCTCGAAGATCTCAAGCCCGAAGCCGCGATCGACGCCGAACGGTTTTTCACCAAGAAAAAGGAAATGGAGGTCGACAAGTACTTCCGCGCCTTGGTCAAGCTGGAGGGGAGCGACTTGCACATGAAAGTTGGCCGGCCGCCGTTGGTGCGGGTCAAAGGCGAACTGCGGCCGCTCAGCCGCCCGCCGATTGAAACCGATGAAATGGTGCGGTTGCTGTTCCCGATGCTGGACGAACGGAACCGCAAGATCTTCGACGAAGAAGGGGGCGCCGACTTCTCGCACACCTGCGACGTGGATGGTGTCATGTGGCGGTTCCGCGTGAATATGTTGCAGCAGATGGGGTTCATGGGGCTGGTCGCCCGCCGCGTGAACAACAAGATCCCGGACTTCAAGGGTCTGTTCTTACCTCCCGTGTTGCAATCCTTGTGCGAATACGACCAGGGCATGGTGCTGTTGGCGGGCGTTACCGGCTCGGGCAAATCGACGACGATTGCCTCGATGCTCAACTTCATCAACCAAACCTTCCGCGGCCACATCCTGACGCTGGAAGATCCGATCGAGTTCGTGTTCACCGACGACAAGTGCATCGTCAACCAACGCGAGGTGTTTATCGACGTGAAGGACTTCAAGATCGGCATGAAGCACGCCGTCCGCCAAGACCCGGACGTGATGCTGGTGGGTGAAATGCGCGACGAAGAAACGTTCATGACCGCCATCCATGCGGCCGAAACCGGGCACTTGGTGTTTGGGACGATCCACGCCTCCAGCGCCCCGTCTACGATCGGTCGCATCTTGGACTTGTTCCCCGAGGAAATGCACGGCGCGCTGCGCAGCGCCCTGGCCACGAACATGAAGGGCATCGTCGCCCAAAAGCTGCTCAAGTCGATCAAGCCGGGCGTACCGCGCGTCCCCACCTGCGAAGTCATGATCTTTTCGCCGATGATCAAGAAGCTGGTGCGGGAAGGCGGTGACCACAAGCTGCCTGATGCGATCCGCATCGGTGCGGCCGACGGCATGCAGGACTTTACGATGAGCCTGAAGCAACTGATTGAAGATGGCCTGATCGACCGGCCCACGGCATTCGAAGTCGCCCCGAATCTGGACGCCCTAAAAATGGCGCTGAAAGGTATCTCTGTCTCACAACCCGGTATTCTGTAAGCAACTCGGTAAACAATATGGCGCGAAAGAAAACGGATGAACAGCCGCAGGTGTTTTTGCCGCCGGTGAATCTGACTGGCGGCGGTGCTTCAAGTGCGGAGAAGCAGGCGAACCTGATCACGGCCCGGCAATCGCCCGCATTCCCGCTGGCGGTTGAATTGGTGGCGCACGCGATGCTGCAGCGGGCCGAGGTCGTGATGTTGGATTTCACGCGCGAGGCGGCCGCCGTGCGTTACCAAGTCGACGGCCTGTGGCACAACATGCAGCCGCGCGACCGCGAAAGCGGCGACGCCATGCTGCAGGTGCTCAAGAAGCTGGCCGACCTGAACATCAACGAGCGCCGTGCGCGCCAAGAAAGCATATTCGGCGCCGAGTTGGGCAAGGACAAATTCATTTGCACGTTGGTCAGCCAGGGAACGCAAACGGGCGAGCGCGTGCTGCTGAAAATTGCTAACAAGAAGTCCAGGTTCTCCTCGCTCGATGACTTGGGCATGCGCGACAAGATGCGCGACCAGTTCCGCGAGTTCCTCAACCAGCACCACGGCTTCATTATCATCTCCGCGCCGCCGGGCAACGGACTGACCACGACCTGGAACATCGGTCTGAACTCGGCCGACCGGTTCGTGCGGGACTTTGTCTCCGTGCAGGATAAGGCTTTCGACGAAGAGGAAGTCATCAACATCAACCCGCAGGTTTTCAATTCGGCTGAAGGCCAATCGCCGATCACGATCTTGCCGGGTTTAGTCCTGCGGCAAACGGAAGTCTATGTGCTCCCGGATCTGGTGAACGGCGAGACGGTCGACCTGCTCTGCAAGCAAGTGATCGATGAAAAGCGGATGGTGATTACGCGCGTCAACGCGAAGGATGCTGTCGAGGCGTTGCTGCGCGTGCTGATGTATAAGGGTTCGGTCAAAGAATTCGCCGAAGTGGTCACGGCGGTACTGAACGTGCGGTTGGTCCGCAAGCTGTGCGAGACGTGCAAGCAGGGCTATCCGCCGCCGCCGGCCTTGTTGCAGAAGCTGGGCATTCCGCCCGGCCGCGTGCAACAATTGTATCGCGAGTACCAGCCGCCGCCGCCCGAACAATTGGTCGATGAGAAAGGCCGGCCCATCCCGCCGCCCATCTGTCCGCAATGCGGCGGCCTCGGTTACTTGAGACGCACCGGGATCTTCGAACTGCTGGTGGTCAACGACGAACTGCGCCAAGCGCTGATTAAGCAACCCAAGCTGGAGGTGCTGCGGCAAGTGGCTCGCAAGGCCGGCCATCGCGGCTTGCAGGAGGAAGGAATTCTGCTGGTGGCGCGCGGCGTCACGTCGCTCACAGAACTGCAACGGGTGTTGAAGCAATAGGAACTCGCGATGGCGCCGGACGGTCCCCGATTGAAGTTCACTGCGTCGGAAGAGGCGGAGCTGGCCGAGTATCGCAGGCCCAGCGTCCAGGCCATCCTGGCGTTGATCTTGGGGGTGCTGTCACCAACGGCGCTGATCCACCCCATGTACTGGATCGTGCCGGTGGTCGCCGCGGCGATTGCGCTGATCGCCTTGCGCAGAATTGCAACCAGCGACGGCCAACTGACCGGCCGCGGCATTGCGCTGGTCGCACTGCTGCTGGCCATGCTCTTCGGTGCGTGGGCTCCCAGCCGATTATTTAGCCGCCAGGCGACGCTGTACCGTGAGGCTCGGCAGTATTCACAGGCGTGGCTCGACTTGGTCTTGGCGGGCCGATTGTACGAAGCGTATGAATTGCACTTACAGTCGGCGTCGCGACATCCGCCGGGCACGGACTTCGAGAAAATCTACGGCGAGTTCAATCTGCCGCTGGAAGCTCCGGTGAACACGCCCTTGGGCGGCTTTCCGTCCACGGAGCAGCCGCGGGAGGCCCTGCGGCACTTCTTCAGCATGCCGCCGCTCGACCGCGTCGTGGCCATCGGTTCGCGCGGTAAAGCACGCTTCGACAGCAACGATCAACTGCACCACGATGAACGGAGCCAATCCGATTTGATCTTGCAAACATATTCCATCACGTACGATGACAACGGTGAGAATCAAGGTTTCCAGATTGTCGTCGCCATGCGGCGCGTCGCAGCCGGCGATTCCACCGATGCGCTGTGGCATGTCGAGAACGTTTCCCGGCCCGGTGAATAGAACTGGCTAAGCTGACTCGATTACGGATCGACGTTAGGCGCCTTTTCGGGCTCCTTCGGCGCGTCACTTGGCGTCGACTCCGGTTCGGTGGGCGCCTCACCCGGCGGCTCGGTCGGCGTGACAGGCGTCCCGAGCGTTTCTCCCGGCGGCCGTACGATGCCGCCTTCAGCTTCCTTCGGATCGGCGGGCCCGAGCGTGGACGTGTCCACGTCCGCCGACAACTTCACCGGGCCGCTCGGCAAGTGTTCGGGCTCGGGCGGCTCATTGAGGCTGCAGGAGTGCAACTCCAAACGGCCCTGCTTGTCCTTTGTGTAGATCACGTACAAGTTGTAGCTCAACAGCAACAACCCGCGCCGCCAACTATAGACTTCTTCGGTGTAGTGTTGCGTCGTGTTCGTCCGGTTCGGCTTGCGATTCAATTCCTTATGCACGTCCTCGTTGGTGACCGGCAGGGCGTTGGCCGGCGAGCCAATCCGTTTGTCAATCAGTCCGTTCACGACCTCGTAGGCCTTTTCGCTACTCGGCCGAGCCATTAAACGGTCATAGGCCACGGCGATGATTCCGAGTACCAAAACGACCACGAGAATGATCAGCAGCACGGGGCTGGAACTGGGTTTTTCTGCGGGCTGTTGCGACGATTGTTTAGGACCTTGCTGCGACATGAGACACCTCGTGAGTGGTTACTGCAATACGCGGATGAAGTTTGGTCGATCGAATTCAGGAAGCTGCGGGAGCACAGACTCGTACGCCGCCAGATTGCCACAGTCTAGCGTGCCTTAGAATCATAATCCAGTACCAGCCCAATTTTCCGCCCGCCGAAAACTCCTCGTTTAACCCGTAGCCGCAGGCGAGGAAGCTGAAAACCCCATGCACCTCGCCTGCTGCTACGGGTAAAACGAAGTGGACATCCACCAGAGGTAAACGGCCAGCGCGGCGAACATCAGCACGACAAGCACGGCCGGCAAAACCAGCGGCCACCAGCGGCGGCGGACGGCCACAATGTCAGCGCCGCAGTGCGGGCAGCATTTAGGAATCGGCCGCGAAAGCTCGCCGCCGCAAGCACAGACAATGCGTTCTTTGCGAGGCATAAGTGATTTCGTTTAACCGCGACCGCTAACTTCGTCGGATACCGGCGTTTTCAAAGGCCGGCGCCAACTTGGCGTAACAATGTTTCGCGGCAGCCACCGGGTCGTAGCCTGCTCGGCCGTGAATCTGGCCGCTGACTTCGATCACCACGTCGCCACGATAACGGGTGGCGGCCAGTTGCTTCAAGTACGCTACGTAATTCGTCCGCCCGTCGCCGGGCAGCAAGAACTGAACGTTGTCCGCATCGCCACGGCTGTCTTTGACGTGGACAAACACACTGTGCGGCGCAAGCGTCTTGATTGACTCGGCCATGTCAATGCCGCGCAGCTCGAAGTGGCTGTAATCGTACACGCATGCACCGGTAATTCAACACAGTCGTAGCCAATCTCGGCACAAGTTTGCAGCGCCTCATCGACTGCCATCGACTTCATGCCATACAAGCTGAACCCGAATCCGATTGTAGATGGTCGGTCCTTCTGCTCGTCGGCGAACAGACCTGGAGAAATCGTCGCCATAGCCGCGAGGCTGCCGGACGCGCGAAGAAAGCTGCGGCGTCGAACGAATAATTCGTGGGCGCCGGCCGTGGTACCGTTTGCCAACACTCGTAGCGGAAGTGGTGACACTTCCGAATTCTTCACGTCCGAAGCTTTCACGTCCGAAGCTTTCACGTCCGAAGCTTTCACGTCCGAAGTCTCACGACTTCGGCTACGAAATCGCATCATGGCCCGGTCGTAACGCGCGGAAAGTTTCTTCATGGCGGCGGAGCATCAGGTCCTATGAGTCGTGCGGGAGGATGGCCGGTCAGGATGGCGCACATGCCGCCGCGCTGCGCGACGTTGACGACTTGCCGCTGCGAGGCGCGGCCGACGATCGCCAGCCCGTATTTGCTGGGCGCGAAACCGATCACCGTGTAGAACGGCTCGAAGTGCACTTTGCCGTCGGCGTCCAGGACCGGGAATTCGCTGAGCGGGATGCTGGCCAGTTGCTGCACCACCCAGCGCTGCTCGTCCGCCAACGACCGGTCAATAGCAGCGTCCCATTCGGCTTGTGTTTGCGACGGCCCGATCACCACGCCCTCACCGCCGTAAGCCCGGTTTGGCTTAAGCACCAGCGACTCCCGCTCGCGCTGCACATACGCCAGCAGTTCGCCGCGACGCCCGTCCGGAAAACTCGTTTCGCGGTCTGAGAGCACGCGCGTCCACAAAATGTGCCGGCGAAACAATTGCCGCTCGTCCGACGTAAAATGCTTCTGAGTCAACGGCGGGTCGGTCAAAACTTCCCAGCAACTTTTCTGATCCAGCTCGGCGGCAATCGACGAGATCACACGGTTCTGGCGGAATAACGTCCGCATCGGCTCGACGTCGACGCCTTTGCGTTCCAGCGTGATCAAATCCGATACTGTGTAATCGCGATACGCCACATCGACCACGTCGCCTTCGTAGTACACCTCGCCGTCGCGCATCGTCAGCTCGGACGGATCGGCGTGCATGATCTTCAGCCCGTAGCGGTCGTGGTAGTACTGAGCCAGCGTCGTCTGCTCGTCGATGCCGCTGCTGGCGTACTTCGGTTCGACAAAGCACAAGTTCTGCGCCGCGCGGCCCAGCACCTCCAGATGGTCCTGCACTTCCTGAATCAGCAGCTCGCGGATGTCGTGGCCGATCTCCAAGCGAAGCTGAGGATCGTATTGTTGCAGCATCGGTACCACGACGTCGCCCACGATGTGCTCGCAGGCGGGAACCAAATGCAGCCCGCCAATGCCGCTCATGTTCGGCTCGACGAACTTCAGCGAATCCTTCCACATCGGGCTGGTGAAATCGACCATCCCGTCCAGCCGCCCGAAGACCGGGTTGTTCTCCCGCTGGCTCGGCCCCCAGCATTGCCACAGCCACTTCTCTTCCTCCGGTGAAACCCGCAGCACGTCGCGCACGTCGGCGTCGTGCATGTACATCTCCGGGAGTCGCTTCAAAGCGTTCTGAATGGTCAGCGACACCGAATGAAAATACGATCGCTGGTTGTCCATGATCGTCAGCGGGCACGGCAACACGCGGACCGTTTCGGTTTGCCCGTCGCGCATGTAGACCAGATGCCGGCGAAACGATTCCTCGCGAATTCGCTGGATCATCTCGACGACCAACGGTTCGGGAATCGTATAAAACGCCTTGCGGACGCGGCTGGCCAAGCTGAGCCCGCTCAGCCCAAGTTCTTCGGCGGGAGTGAGCATCCTAAAACTATGGCACCATTCGACCGGCGCTGCAACACCAGCAGCGCCGGGTTATGCTGAATAACGTCTCGAGCGCATTGCACGACCGTAGCTGCACTTGCCAGTGCGGATGGATGGCGGAAAAATCCGCGTTCTGGCGAACGCAGCTACAAATCGATTGAGGTTTTTCGACGGCCTCTATGAACGCACAATCTGCTTACGCCGAATTGGTTCGCCGCACGCGCGAAGCCGCGGTCGTGCTGTCGTGCGCGGAATTGCTGGGCTGGGATGAACTGACTTACATGCCGCCCGGCGGCATCGAAAATCGCGGCAATCAAATGGCGTTTCTAGCGGGACTGCACCACGAACGATCGACCGACCCGCGCATCGGAGAGCTGCTCGAAGAACTGGAGCATTCGCCACTGATCGCCGACCGCGAATCTCCGGCGGCGGTGAACGTGCGCGAGCTGCGTCGCACATATTCGCGACAGGCGCGGCTGCCGCGGCCGTTGGTGGAAGAGTTGGCTCGCGTCACGTCGGTCGCTCAACAGGAATGGGAGACGGCCAAAGAGGATGACAGTTTTTCCCGTGCGCAACCTTGGCTCGAAAGAATCGTATCGTTAAAGCGCGATGAAGCGGATTGCCTCGGGCATCAAGGGGTGGCCTACGACGCGCTGTTGGACGAGTACGAGCCGGGCATGACCAGCGGCGAACTGTCGCGGCTGTTCGATGCACTTCGCAGCGACCTCATGCCACTGTTGCAGCGGATCGTCGGCAGCGGGCGGCGGCCGCACGCGGCCATACTGCGTCGCGATTTCCCGATCGACCGCCAACACGTTTTCGCCGAGACACTGGCCAGCACGCTCGGTTTTGATTTTCATCGCGGGCGGCTCGACACGACCTCGCATCCGTTCTTCAGCACCGTCGGGCCCGGCGATTGCCGCATCACCACGCGCTATCGCCACAATCAATTCAGCGAAGCGTTCTTCGCCACGTTGCACGAAGTGGGCCACGCGCTGTACGAACAAGGGCTCGATCCCGAACACTACGGCACGCCGATGGGCGAATCGTCGTCGCTGGGCATCCACGAATCGCAGTCGCGGCTGTGGGAGAACAACGTCGGCCGCAGCCGCGCGTTTTGGGAACACTTTCTGCCGCAGGCTCAGCAGGTGTTTCACGAAGCGCTGCACGGCGTGACGCTCGACGAGTTCTATCACGCCGTGAATCACGTCGAGCCGTCGCTAAATCGAGTCCGCGCCGATCAAGTGACTTACGACCTGCACGTGATCGTACGCTTCGAAATCGAACAGGCCCTGATCTCCGGCGACTTGCCCGTCGCCGACATCCCGGCCGTGTGGAATGAGAAGTATCAGCACTATCTGGGCATCACGCCGGCCAGCGACGGCGAGGGCTGCCTGCAAGACAGCCACTGGGCCGCCGGCATGTTCGGCTACTTCTCCGGCTACACGCTGGGCAACGTCTTCGCCGCACAACTGTTCGCCGCCGCCACGCGCGAACTAGGCGACCTC
>JBGTKH010000078.1:0-9555 GCA_041744735.1 Pirellulaceae bacterium
CGGCAATCCGAAGCCGGGCAACAGAACTCAGGCTGATTCGCCCGAATGCTGCGTGACAACTTCATTCTAGCGAATCGGCCCAGCAATGGGAAGATTCGATGATAGCTTTCAACCGTGAAACATGCTCAGACGACAACCGAAAGAAACACGGCCGCGTCGGCACCAAACAACGCTACCGCTGCAAAGATTGCGGGGCGACGGCTCAGGGATTGCTCGACCGCCTTGATTTTCAAATTAAGAGAATCCGTCGCCATCAGAGGGCGGTAACGTGGCGCGATTACGTGTACGAATTATTCGGTGGAATGAGGGGGCCGGCTGCCCATCGACAGAGAATGGTAGCACTTGAAATAGACCACCGTTGGTCGCCCGCGATGGTTG
The DNA here is from genome assembly GCA_041744735.1 of Pirellulaceae bacterium. Lineage (GTDB taxonomy): Bacteria > Planctomycetota > Planctomycetia > Pirellulales > Pirellulaceae > JBGTKH01. The sequence goes on from JBGTKH010000078.1 coordinate 379, forward strand.
GCTACGGCGCAATGTCCCAGACGGGCCCTTCCGCCTGAACCTCGTTGTACTTGCTGACGAGCATGTCAGAAAGTTTCTTCAACAACTCCGGTTCGTTGTCTGCCAAGTCCCTTTGTTGGCCCGGATCGTTGCGAAGGTTGTAAAGTTCGAACTGCGTCAGTCCAAACGCCTTGATAATCTCCATGTGACCCCGATGCAGCGTGCCGGGAGTGAGCAGGGGCGGCCCGTCCCAATGGCCGAGCACCATCCAGTCGCCCACGCGCATCGCGGCCTTTGGTTTGCCAATCGTGCGGTAGTAGTGCCAATACAGTGGGGTCGCACGCTGCACGGGCCGGCCGGAGAAGATTGGCATGAAGCTGGCACCGTCCAGCGAGCGGTCTGCAGGCGGCCGGACGCCGGCCAATTCACAAAACGTGGGGAGCAGATCGACGCCCGACACAGGTTCACTGATGACTTGTCCGGGCTTCGTGTGTCCTGGAAAACGAATGATGCCCGGTACACGAATGCCCCCTTCATACACGTCCCATTTCACGCCTCGCAGCGGTCCGGCGGTGCCGTACGAGCGCCAGGCAAACAGGTGGCGGTTCAGAATCTCGGGGCCGTTGTCAGACGTGAACAAGACCAACGTGTTGTCCGCCAGTTTCAATTCGTCCAGCGCTGCCATCAGGCTGCCGGCTGCGAGGTCCATGTTGGTGACGTTGGCGTAATACAACGCCTCGCCGTGCCGAGTCGCCTGCGGGTATTGGTCAATCAACTCCGTCGGCGAATCGATGGGTTCGTGCGGTTCATGAAAACAAACGAACTGTAAGAACGGTTTGCCCGGGTCGCGAATTACTTTCAACCAGCAGATGGCCTCGTTGGCGACGAGCTGGCAACTGAAGCCCCGTAGTAGCCCAACAGCTTCTCCGTTGCGGAAAAAATTGACTGGGTTGCGATGCGTCGGTTCGGCACTGAATTGCGTGGCAAACCAATAATCGAAGCCGTGGTGATTCGGTTGCGGTTGTTCCGGTGAATTGAGTTTGCCACTGAGGTGCCATTTGCCGACGAGGCACGTTTCATATCCGGCTTGCTTCAGCAATGCCGCGACCGTGATCTCGTTGTTGCGAAGATGCATAACATGATCGGCTGGAATCCAATCGTAGACTCCGACTCGCGACGGCGTCCGGCCGGTGAGCATGCCTGCGCGCGAAGGTGAACAGACGGGGGCGGCGGCATAGCAATCCGTCAACCGCATGCCCTGCTGAGCGAGCTTGTCCAAATGAGGCGTCTTGATCGTTCGATTGCCGTAACAAGCCACGTCGCCGTAACCGAGATCATCGGCCAGGATCACCAGAATGTTAGGCCGGGTGCTCGTCTCTGCGCGAATGTTTCGTGGCGAAAAACATACCCCCAAAGCGATGGCAACGAAGAATGTGGTGCCGATCAGATAACGCGTCATGATGCCTGTCCTGTGGTCGCAGGATGTCGTATATCTAATATTCGGAACAAACGGCAACGTCGCTTGAGGCCGTTCCGTCGCAGCGTCACAGAGTTTGCTCATTCCTGCTGCAAAACCACCGTCGTGGACATTTCGTCTTACTTCGGCGAAACCCGCGCCGCGCTGGTACACTTCTCCTGAACGACGCAAAGAGTACAGCCGCCCTCTCCTTCCGACAAAGGTGCTCCCATGAAACGAATCATCACATTGGTCGCTGGATTGCTCGTTGGCACGGCTGCGCTGGGAGTGGCCGGTGAGATCGGTTTCGTCGAGGATTTTGCCCTGGCGCCCGATCGCACGGTGCCGCTGAAGCAGTTGATCCCCGGCACCGAGGACTACTATTACTATCACTGCCTGCATCTGCAGAACACCGAGCAGTTTGACAAGGTCGACGAGTTGCTGCAAGCGTGGATCAAGCGGCACAACTACACACAGCGGGTGCACGAGATCCTGAATCGCCAGGCGCTGCTGACCTACCACACACAGCCCGCCAAATCGCTGGAGTACATCCGCAGCCAATTGGGCATTCAGTTCAACCACCAGCGCGAAACCATCGGCAAGCCGAATCTGCCGACCGTGCTGGACCAGAAACTAATCAGCCGCGAAACGCTCAGCCAACGCGCGATGAGCCGGCATACAAATCTCGAAGGGTTTGAAGACGCGGCGCTCGATTGGCTCGTGGCGACCGAACTAAGTCCCGATCGTCGTCGGCACCTGCTCTCGCGGCTCGACCGGCCCGACTACCCGAACCTGCCGAAGCTGGTCGTGGATGATTTGAATTACCAATACAGCGGCGGATTCGGCTCGCTGGGGATTCACGGGCAACTGCTGCTGGCTCAATTGGAAGAGTGCTTGAAGCTCAAGCCGGATTTGCTCAACCAAGCGAACTTCGTCAACACGTACATTACGAAGCTGCATCCGTCGGACGACGTCGATTGGCGGCACGACGCCGCGGCTCACGAGGCGTATTTGGATCGCCTGTGGAGTTTCGTCCAACGACTTGCTCCGGTGCACAATTCACTCAAGGCCCACGTGCTTTACCATCGCCTAGTGCTCGACCGTTCGCGCGGCATCTACGACAAAGAGCGGCTGATGACCTACATCGCACTGCCGCGCCACGCCGGCTACATGAATCGCAAGTACATGGAGACCGAAGCAAGCCGCCGTTACGCCTGCGACCTGAACGCCGATTATCAAGGCGTCACGCTGCTGCCGCCGGTCGGCGACGACGAACCGCTGGTGCGCGACTATTTGCAGCACCTCTTCGTTAAGGAAACGACCACCGCGCCGTACGAGCCGTTCTTGGACGACATCTATCTGAAGCACCTGTTTGCGGAAACGAAAATTATCAACGGCTTGGGCGAGGGCGAGCAGTGGTATTCGATGCTGCCACCGGAAAAATATCAGGCATTGAAAGAGCGAATCGACATCGACTTTGCCTTTACCAACAAGAAGGTGCTGGCCGCCGAAGGGCCGGTGAGCCTCGATTTGTATCTGAAGAACGTACAGACGTTGATCGTCAAGGTGTTCGAAATCAACACGCAGAATTTCTATCGCGAGAACCTGCGCGAAATCGACACGGACATCAACTTGGACGGGCTCGTGGCCAATGTGGAAACAACGTTCGAGTACAACGACCCGCCTCTGCTCCGCGTGTCGCGGCACTTTGATTTCCCGACGCTCTCCAAGCCGGGCGTGTACGTGGTCGATTTCATCGGCAACGGCAAGAGTAGCCGGGCGCTGGTGCGCAAAGGTACGCTGCGTCATTTGGTCCGCACCAATACAGCGGGGCACGTTTTCACGGTGCTCGACGAGAAGAATCAAAAGCTGGCCGATGCGTCGCTCTGGCTGGCCGGTCAACAGTACAAGGCGGACAAGAACGGTTTGATCGCGGTCCCCTTCAGCAACCAGCCCGGCCGGCAGCCGATCGTGCTCTCGCACGGCGAACTGTCGTCGTTAAGTCATTTTGTGCACGAACACGAAAACTATTCACTGTCCGCCGGCATCTACGTCGATCGCGAAGCGCTCTTGGCTGGAAAGAGGGCCAGCATCATCGTGCGGCCGGCGCTCTATCTGAACGGCACGCCAGTCACGTTGTCGGTGTTGGAAGATGTGCGGTTGGTGATCACGTCAACGGATCACGACGGCGTCTCGTCGACCAAAGAAGTGGACGATTTCAAACTGTACGAGGATCGCGAATCGCTTTACGAGTTCCAAACGCCGCCGCGGTTGTCGTCCATTGCCTTCGCGCTGCATGCGAAGGTACAGAATCTCAGCCGCAACGAGAAAGTCGACGTGGCAGCCGCGGAATCTTTTGCGTTGAACGAGATCGACCGCACCGAGAAGATCGAAGACCTGCACTTCGCCGAAATCGCCGGCCGCTATGTCGTTGATCTATTGGGGAAGAGCGGTGAACCAAAACCGGATCGGGCGGTGAAGTTTTCCCTGAAGCACCGCGACTTCCGCGAGCCGGCGAATGTTACGCTGCAAACTAGCGCACAAGGCCGCGTCGACCTCGGCCCGCTGGCTGGCATCACCTCGGTCACAGCCACCGGCCCGGAAGGCACGTCGCGCACGTGGAACTTGCTCGAAGATGAACACACCTATCATCACTCGCTGCACGGCAAGGCGGGCGAGTCGCTGGAACTGCCGTACATGCCGACTCCGACGGCCAGCGGATTGGCCAGCGGTGGGCGTGAGCCCACTGGTGCGGGACAACCGGGCGCTGACCAGCCGGCTAACGCCGGCCGTTCGCCTTCCAGAAGTGATTTGTCGTTGCTCGAAGTGCGTGGTGACACGTTCGTGGCTGACCGATTCGACGCGCTGTCGATCGAAGCGGGCATGCTGCGCATCGGCAAGCTGCCGGCCGGCGACTATGACTTGCTGCTGAAAGACAGCGGCACGCGCGTGCGGCTGTGTTTGACGGCGGGCGAAGTGCGCGAAGGATACGTGTTGGGAGATCGCCGCCAACTCGAATTGCGCGGGGCTCATCCGCTGCAAATTCAAAGCATTGAACCGGGTCAAAATACGATTCTTGTCCGACTGCAGAACGCGACGAAGTTCGCCCGCGTGCATGTCTTCGCCACGCGGTATCAGCCGGCGTATCCGACTTTTCCGCTGCTGTCGCGGCCGACGGATCCCGAGCCGTATTCAATCACCACGGCGAAGGCCGAGACCGTGTATCTGGCCGGCCGCAACATCGGCGACGAATACCGCTACATCATCGACCGCAAATACGCCAGCAAGTTTCCCGGCAACATGCTCGAACGGCCCAGCCTGCTGTTGAACCCGTGGGCCATCCGTAAGACGGAGACCGGCGAGCAGCTTGCGGAACTCGGCGAATCGTTTGGCGGAATGGGAAGCAGCCACGGCGGCGGTGGCATGCGCGGCGAGTCGAAAGGTCAGTCGGTCGCCGGACTGAGTGACTTCAGCAACCTCGATTTCCTGACTGATGCGTCGGTCGTGCTAACCAACTTGGTGCCCGACGAAAACGGCGTCGTGACGATCGGCCGCGACTTGCTTGGTCCGCATCAACATCTTCACGTCGTAGCTGTCGAACCGCAAAGCACGACATACCGCACGCTTTCGCTGGCCGAACAACAGGCCGATGTGCTCGATCTGCGCTTGCTCGTCGGACTCGATCCGAAGCTGCATTACTCGCAGCAGAAGCAAATCACCGTCGTCGGCGCAAAGCAACCATTTCTATTGTCAGACATCACGACCGCCAGATTCCAAGCGTACGACAGCCTGCAGCGAGTGTACGGCCTGTACGCGACGCTTTCGCACGACGCGAACCTAGCCGAGTTCGGTTTCATCTTGAACTGGCACACAATGAAGCCCGATGAGAAGCAGGCCATGTACTCGAAGTATGCCTGCCACGAGCTAACCTTTTTCGTTTACAAAAAGGACCCCGAGTTCTTCCGCCAATCGGTGCGGCCATATTTGCAATACAAGAAGGACAAGACGCTGCTCGACCGCTGGCTGTTGGAAGAGAATCTGACCGAGTTCCTGCAGCCGTGGAATTATGAACAACTGAATGTGGTCGAGCGGATTCTGCTCGCCCAGCGCGTCGAGGACGAACGTGCGTACATGTCGCGGCACGTCACGGACCTTTACGATCTGGTGCCGCCGAACATCGATCGCTTCAATGATCTCTTCAACACCGCGCTGCAAGGCCGCGTGCTGGACACCAGCGACGACCTCGGACTAGCCGGCGCTAAACGGGAAGCCGCTGCCTTCAGGTTGAAGGACGGCCGGCGCGAGTTGGACGAACTTGCCAAGATGCCCGCCGAACCGGGCCAATCGCCTGCGGCCCCGCCGCCCGCGGCAACTCCGTCGCCTGCCGAACCGTCGTCCGCGGCAGTCGCCGAGAAACAAAAGGAGTTGAAGAAATCCATGGAATCGCTCGAACGTCGAGCGGGCGTGGCCATGGACGACTTCTTTGAAAGTGACAAGGACCTGCGCGCAAATGCCCGGCAGCTTTATCGCAAGCTGGACAAAACGCAGGAGTGGGTCGAGAACAACTATTATCACTTGCCGATCGCGCAACAGAACGCGAACCTTGTCACCGTCAATGCCTTCTGGCGTGATTACGCGCAGCACGACCCCGCGCAGCCGTTCTATTCGACCAATCTGACCGAGGCGTCTCGCAACTTTACCGAGATGATGTTCGCGCTGTCGCTGTTGGACCTGCCCTTTGCCAGCCCGCCCACATCGGACGGGGTGGCTGGGGCTGAGTCCGCGAAGCCCCAGCAGTCCGCGAAGCCACAGCCGCAGATTGAAGACGCTGGGGCGTCGAAGACTCCGACCCAGCCACACGTAGTCAAATACGACGGCGCGCAGATGACGCTCACGCCCGGCAGCCCGCTGGTCGTCTTCCATGAAGAGATCAAAGAGGCCAAGGATGCGGCCGCACAGACGCCGATTCTGGTCAGTCAAAACTTCTTCCGCCACGGCGACCGCTATCGATTCGTGGACAACGAGCGGCTGGACAAGTATGTCACTGATGAATTTCTGGTGCACACGGTTTACGGCTGCCAGATCGTGGTGACCAACCCCACGTCGTCGCCGCAGAAACTGGATGTGCTGTTGCAAATTCCCGTCGGTGCCTTGCCGGTGTTGAACGGACAAGCCACGCGCAGCGCTCACATCGATCTGCAGCCGTTCAACACGCAAACGGTCGAGTACTACTTCTACTTCCCGGGCGACGGCAAGTATCCGCACTATCCGGTCCACGTGTCGAAGAACGGCGAGCTCGTGGCCAACGCCGAGCCGGTTGTGCTGAACGTTGTGAAAGAGCCCAGCAAGATCGATCGCGAATCGTGGGATTACATTTCGCAATTCGGTACCGAGGCCGACGTGTTGGCGTATCTGAAGAACAACAACCTGCATCGCACCAACTTGGACAAGATCGCGTTCCGCATGCACGACGCACCGTTCTTCCGCACCGTGACCGATCTGCTGGCCGCCCGGCACGTGTACCAGCACACGCTGTGGTCGTACGGCATCAAGCACAACGTGCCCGCCGCTGTGCGCGAATACTTGCAGCATGCCGACAGCTTCGTCAGCCAATGCGGCAGTTATCTTGAGAGCCCGCTGTTGGTGATTGATCCTGTCGTTCGCAAAACTTACGAGCACATGGACTACCGCCCGCTGGTCAACTCGCGAGCCCATCAACTCGGCCGCCGCCGGCAAATCCTGAACGACCGCTTCTTCGAGCAGTACCATCGGTTGCTCGACATCCTCAGCCACCGCCGGCAGCTTGATGACGACGATCGCATGGCCGTCACTTACTACATGCTGCTACAGGACCGCATCGAGGAGGCGCTGGACTTCTTCGGCCGCGTTGATGCTGCCAAGCTGACGACGCGGATGCAGTACGATTACTTCACCGCCTATCTCGACCTGCTGACCGACGATCACAAATTGGCTCGCGGCATCGCTGCGAAGTACGCGAATCATCCGGTCGATCGTTGGCGCAACGCCTTTGCCTCGGTGACCACGCAGTTGGACGAAATCGACGGCGCCCCGGTGAACATCGTCGATACCGAAGACCGCACGCAAATTCAAACGAAGCTGGCCGCGACCGAGCCTGCCTTCGACTTCACCGTCGAAGCGAAGCAAGTCGTGCTGAACTATCAAAGCCTCGATCAGGTCGTGGTCAACTACTATCTGATGGACATCGAGCTATTGTTCAGCCGCAATCCGTTTGTGCAGCAGTACTCCGGCCAGTTCTCCTACATCCGTCCCAACGGCACGCAGACCGTGAAGCTGCCGCCGCAGGACAAGACGATGACATTCGAACTGCCCGAACAGTTGCACAACAGCAACGTGCTGGTCGAGATCATCGGCGGCGGCCAGACCAAACAGCAGGCGTATTACTCGCACTCGCTGGCCGTGCAAACGATCGAGAACTACGGCCAGCTCCGCGTCACGCACGGCCAAACCGGCCAGCCGATTCCCAAAACGTACGTGAAGGTCTTCGCCCAAATGCAAGACGGCACCACGCGGTTCTACAAAGACGGCTACACCGATCTGCGCGGCCGCTTCGACTACACGTCGCTGAACACCAACGAGCTGGACTTCGTGCAAAAGTTCTCGCTCCTAATCCTCAGCGACACCCACGGGGCCACTGTGCGAGAAGCGAGTCCGCCGAAACGATAGGGAGAAGTTCACTTGAATTGATTGCGGAGTAAAGAACCGGCGACTTGATGAACCTTACGAGACTGGGGCTCGGCCAACTTGCGGGCTCTGAAACCGACTAGCGATCGGCTATAATCGAAACTGATCGGTGTTGCATTCCATTCATCGATCGCGGGTCCCACAGGTGTTTCGCTGATATGCCCACAATCCAAATCCAAGCCGATGTGTCGGTTGACGTGCTCGTCAAAGCCGCGGAACAGTTGAGCGAAACGGACTTGCGCCAGCTTACCGCGCACGTACTGGCAATCCACGCCAAACGCACGGCACCCAGCGTCCCTAGCGAGGAAGCTGAATTACTGGCAAAGATCAACGGGCGAATGTCTTCTCACCTTCAGCAGCGCTACGACGAATTGATCGATAAGCGAGATGTGGAATCACTTGATTCAGATGAGCATGACGAGCTTTTGGAGTTGACGAAACAAGCCGAAGCGTTTGATGTCGTGCGAGTTGAAGCACTAACGAATCTCGCGGCACTGCGCGGATTGACGCTGAGCCAGTTGATGCGGCAGTTACAGATCGACTCTGCGGTCGTCGAGGAGTGATCGCAGCGAATGACGCTTCGTGCAGAAGTCGAACAGCGGGCGCGCGGCCGATGCGAGTATTGCCAAAGTCTGTCGCGCTATTCCACACAGACGTTCGCGTTGGAGCACATATTGCCGAAAAGTGCCGGTGGAAAGACTTCCTTCGATAATCTCGGACTCGCTTGTCAGGGATGTAACAATCACAAATACAATAAGACGCACGCTCCGGATCCCGCTACGAACCACGTCGTGTCGCTCTTCCATCCGCGTCAGAACGCGTGGGAAGAGCACTTCGCCTGGGATGCAAGCTTTGAGCGAATTGTCGGGCTCACTTCGACAGGCCGTGCGACCGTCGAGGCACTGCAGTTAAATCGCGACGAGCTAATTAATCTTCGCCGCTTGCTCTACGCTGCCGGGGAACATCCGCCGGCAGTCAAAGAAACGGATCTGTAACTTCTTTCGTGTTGATCGTACGGA
>JBGTKH010000079.1:0-5910 GCA_041744735.1 Pirellulaceae bacterium
CTGCTCGGCGTGCTTCAGCGCCTCCCACGCGCGGTCGATGTCCATTTCGTTGCAGCGGGCCAGTCCGCAGATCGTGGTGCCGCGGATGTTGGCGGCGATTTCTCGCACCGACTCAAAGTCGCCGGGGGAAGCGATCGGGAAGCCGGCTTCGATGATGTCCACGCCCAGGTCGACCAGCGCCTGGGCGAGTTCCATCTTTTCATGCAGGTTCATACTCGCGCCCGGCGATTGCTCGCCGTCGCGGAGCGTCGTGTCGAAGATTTTGATGCGTCGGTTTTCGGTCATGTGGAAGTTGCCTTGATTGATGAGTGATTTGTTTAGCCGCGTGACGAAACTCAGCGCCGGCTCGTGGCCGGCGTGCGCAACAACAACCGCGCCCTCGGACCGAGGCATGAATAGCGGCGTTTCTGTGTGAAACCAGGCATTGCTTCAACTCATCAACGAAAAAACCCCGAGGGTTTTCGGCCTCGGGGCATGTTTGTCTATTCCGTCAAACTGCGTGCATGACCCCTACGGCCTACCGTTGGTAAGCGTCAGCAATAGCAGCGGCAGTAGGGATGTGGTGGTCATGAGTAGCGGAATTCGTGAGAATTCCCGGGTTTCATGAATAGTTCCGAAGTTTCACAACTTCGGCTACGGTTTTGTTTTTTGTACTTCCCACAGATTCACTATGACGAGTCTACGAGACCGGTGCCGGCGGGTCAAGCTCACGCTGGATAGTGGACGGTCTACGATTACTCGTCTGGCTTGGCTTCGGATTCGGCAGGGGCGTCGGCTGAAGTTGCCGCGGCCGGCTGTTTCTGTGCCCGGTCGTCGTCGGCGAAGGCCGGCTTTTCGCTGCGCTGGATTACGCGTTCGTGAGTGCCGACCAGTTCCAAAATCGCTCTCGTTCCGGCGTCACCCAGACGCGGCTTGGCCAATCGCAATACGCGAGTGTAACCACCGTTGCGTTCGGTGAATCGCGGAGCCACGTCATCGAACAGGATTCGGACCGCTTGTTTGTCGCCGAGCAACTGCAACGCGCGGCGCCGCGCGGTGACGGCCGGGGCCATGGCGTTAGCCCACTCGCGCCATTGCGGGCTCTTCCGCCATTCTTTCCAGTCCTCGCTGCCACGCTCGGCATCCACGGCGAACTCTTCCGCTTTCCCTTGATGATCCAAAGCGCGGCGGGCGATGGTGATGCATTTCTCCACGAGCGACCGCACTTCTTTGGCCTTCTCCAACGTCGTGACGATGCGACCTTTGACCTTCGGTGCATTGTCGTCGTCTTCCGCGTCGCGTTCGGTCAGGAACAAAGCGCTGGCCAAATTGCGCAACATGGCGCGGCGGTGGCTGGCACTGCGGCCGAGTCTTCGGCTTCGTCTTCTGTGTCGCATGGTGATTACCGGGGCGTGTAAGGTTTGTTAGCGGGCTACGCGGGCGGGCGCCAAACGCATGCCTAGGTGCAAGTTTAGCTCGCTCAGTTTCTCTTTAACTTCGTTCAGCGTCGTCTCGCCGAAGTTGCGGACTTCCAGCAACTGGTCCTCGGTCCGTTGGACCAAATCGCGGACGAAGTTGATGTTCTCGGACTCCAAACAATTGGAGGCCCGCACGGACAATTTCAACTCGGCTAGGCTCATGTTCAGCTTCGCTTCGAGCATTGCGTCGACGCCGCCGCCGCCGCGCGCCTGCGAATGCACGCGCGGCCCGAGTTCCGCGTACTGCACGAACGGGTTCAGGTGCTTGCGGAAAATCTTGGCCGATTCCACTAACGCCATTTCGGGGTCGATCGAACCGTTGGTCCAGATCTCCAGCGTCAGTTTGTCGTAATTTGTTTTCTGGCCCACGCGGGTCTCTTCGATGTCGAACCGCACGCGAGTGACCGGGCTGTACACGGCGTCGATTGGGATGATACCGATCTCGTGTTCGGCCGTACTGTGTTCGGTCGAAGGTACGTAACCGCGGCCGTTCTCGACCACCATCTCCATCATGAATGGGACGTTGTCGGTGAGCGTGGCCAGTACGTGCTGACGGTTGATGATGTCGACGTCGGCGTCGGTTTGGATATCGGCGCCGGTGATTGGGCCGGCGGAGTTTTTTTCAACGGTGATCACGCGCGTCGATTCGCTGTGATTCTTGACTACCAGCGACTTGACGTTCAGCACAATGTCGGTCACGTCCTCCAACACGCCGGGGATCGTGGTGAATTCGTGTTGGGCGCCGCGGATTTTGATCTGCGTGACCGCACTTCCTTCGAGGCTGGACAGCAGAACCCGCCGCAGGCTGTTGCCGATCGTGACGCCGAAGCCGCGCTCGAACGGCTCGGCGATGAATTTTCCGTAGGTTGACGACAAGGTTGCCGCGTCACACGTGACTACGCTGGGAAGCTCTAGGCCACGCCATCGAATATGCATCGCAAGTCTCCATAGAAACCGCGGACCCCGGCGGAAACTTTCCGGCCGGCGACCGCGCGATAATTGATGTGCCGAGTGTCGTTACACACGCCGTTTCTTCGGCGGACGGCAACCGTTGTGGGGAATGGGGGTGCAATCCTCGATTGTCTTGACGGTCAGGCCCGCGGCCTGCAACGCAGTAATCGCACTTTCGCGGCCGGAGCCCGGCCCTTTGACCCGCACGTCCACTTCCTTCATTCCGAATTTGATGGCCTTCTCGGCCGCTTGTGTCGCAGCCATCTGGCCGGCGAACGGCGTGCTCTTGCGGCTTCCTTTGAAACCGCTGGTGCCGGCACTGGCCCAGCACAACGTGTCGCCTTTGGTATCCGTGATCGTCACAGTTGTGTTGTTGAACGTGGCGCGGATGTGCGCGACGCCCGCCGTCACGTTGCGACGAGCCTTCTTCTTTTTCGTAGTCGTCTTGGCCACCGGCTATGAACTCCCTGATCAATGTTCCCTGACAATTACTTCTACTTCGTGACGGATTGTTTTGCTAACAAAGTTAGCGCAGATCCTTAACGCCCTTCTTGCCGGCGACCGTCTTCTTGGGTCCCTTGCGAGTGCGAGCGTTGGTGCGCGTCCGCTGGCCTCTCACCGGCAAACCCAAACGATGCCGGATGCCGCGGTAGCACTTGATGTCCCGCAGCCGCGTGATATTCTGTTGCACTTGGCGGCGAAGCGGACCTTCGACCGTATAGTCCCGCTCCAACAACACCGACAGCCGGCCCAATTCGTCGTCGGCCAATTCGCGGGCTTTTTTCTGCGGATTGATCCCGGCCTTGTGGCAAAGTTCACGAGCAACCTTCGGCCCGACGCCGTACAAGTACCCCAGCGAAATATGGGTCGGCTTGTCGTTCGGAATATCAACACCCAACAAACGCGGCATAGCTGATGACTCCCTGAGAAATCGTAACCCGTGTCACTATAAGACGTTAGCCTTGCCGCTGCTTGTGTCGCGGATTGCTGCACACGACGTACACGCGTCCTTTGCGACGTACGATTTTGCAGTTCTCGCAAACTCTCTTCACGCTGGCGCGGACTTTCATGGCAGGCTCTCGGCGAATTGCGGTGCAATGTGGCAAAGCGAGTGAGTATAAGCGGTTCCGGTCGATGAGTTCAAGGCCCGAACAAGAGATTTTTGAATTGCAGGCAAAACGGCCGCCCAACAAATCGCCTTGGGGCAGCCATGAACAATGTGAGCCTGGTCAATCTGCAACTGGGCGAAGGCCAGCAGCAAACGACTGACGTGACATTTTCGCTGGCAGACTGGAGCGACGAAATGGACCAGTCCGGCGCTTTTGTTGATACGGCCGCATTGACTCAGCTTGATTTGGTGATTACTTGCGACACGGCGGTCGGTGTGTTTGAAGAAATGGCCCGCGACGTTCGTCATCTCGCCCAGCAAAGGAATCGGACTTCGGAACCTTAAGGCCAAAGGCGGGTTAAAACATAGCGTTGCGTCGAATTCCGACAGTCACTTTTGCCGCGGTTCTGCGGCGCGTTTGTCCTTTGCAAACCAAGGAGATCATGACATGTGCGTGCGACACGGACTTTTCTTGAAAACGTGCTGGACGGTCGTGGCAGTGCTCGTGATGGCCGGATCGGCAGCGGCGGGAGACTGGGTGCGGTTTCGCGGGCCTAATGGGTCGGGAGTTAGCCCGGACGACAAGGCCACGCCGGTCACCTGGAGCGACACCGAAAATCTGAAATGGAAGGCCGAATTGCCGGGGCCCGGTTCGTCCTGTCCAATCGTGTTGGGAAATCGTGTGTTCGTGACCTGCTGGAGCGGATATGGGGTGGACCGCCGCGATCCGGGCGATCAGAAGAGTCTGAAACGAAACCTGCTGTGCATCGACCGCGAGACCGGCAAGACGGTTTGGTCTAAGGAAATCGACGCCGTGTTGCCGGAAGACCGCTACGGCGGAATGTTCGCCGAGCACGGCTATGCATCGCACACGCCGGTAACCGACGGCGAGCGGCTGTACGTGTTCTTCGGCAAGACCGGCGTGCTGGCCTTTGATCTGGAGGGCAACAAGCTGTGGCAAACGAGCGTCGGCACGGGATCGGACCCGCGCGGTTGGGGTTCGGCGTCGAGCCCGATCTTGTACAAGAACTTGGTAATCGTCACCGCGTCGGCCGAGAGCGAATCGCTGATCGCGCTCGACAAGGCAACCGGCAAAGAAGTATGGAACCAGGACGCCAGCGGATTCGCCGGTACGTGGGGCACGCCGGTGCTCGTTGACGTCGCCGAGGGTAAACAAGAATTGGTGCTGGCCGTGCCTTATGAAGTCTGGGGGTTCAATCCCGAAACGGGCAAGCTGCTGTGGTATTGCGAGGTTCCCGGTTCGGACTCGATGTGCGCCAGCGCGATCGTGCAGGACGACATCGTTTATGTGCTGGGAGATCGAGGCGGCGCGGTCGCCATTCGGGCTGGTGGCAAGGACGACGTGACGAAGACGCACATCCTTTGGTCGGTCAGTGCCAACGCGCGGATTTCAACCCCCGTGCTCGACAAAGGCCGCATCTATTGGTTTAGCTCACGAGTCGCTAACTGCATCGACGCCAAGACGGGCGAGCGCATTTACCAGTCGCGGCTGAGCGGCGGCACCTCTGCCGACGCCGGCAACAACACCGCTGACTCCGGCCGTCCCAGCGGCGGTTTCTCGCGCGGTTTCGGCGGTGGCATGGGCGGACAGGACTACGCATCACCCGTCGCCGCAGACGGTAAACTGTACTTCATGTCGCGCTCGGGCACCGCCTATGTGATGGCATTGGGCCCAAAATTCGAGCTGCTCGCGCAAAACCGCTTCGCCTCGGACAGCGGCGACTTTAGCGCCACGCCGGCCATCAGCGATGGCCAGTTGTTCATCCGTTCGAGCAAGTACTTGTACTGCGTGGCAAATCCAAATTGAGGTCACCATGAGCAAGCTGATTGAAGATTGGATTGGAAAGCATGTTCACGTAACACTGCGTGCGACCATACCAACGTCGTTCGAGGGAAAGCTATTGAAAGCGGATGAAACGGGCATCCTGATCGAGCTGCCCAATGGCCAGACCTACGTTCCGATGTCCGCCATCCTGCACATCAGCCGTGTGTAGGTGTCGTGCCTCGCGCCGCTACAATCAAGACTTGCGTTGACGGCGATCGCTCGTGCCGATATTGTCCCGATTCATACGGAGACATGTCATGGAACGATGCGACGTTTTGGTCGTGGGCGGCGGGCTGGCCGGGCTGCAATGTTCGCGGTTGCTTGCGCAGCAGGGCTGGCGGGTGCTGTTGGTGGACCGCAAAAGCCGGCTGGATGGCTCGATTCACACGACCGGCATCTTTGTGCGGCGGACGCTGGAGGATTTTTCCTCCGCGCTGCCGGAGCAGTTTCTGGGGCCGCCGATTCGGCACGTGAAGCTGTATTCGCCGGCGCGGCGAACCATGCGGCTGGAAAGCCGGCACGCCGAGTTCCGCGTCGGCAAGATGGGA
>JBGTKH010000080.1:0-5440 GCA_041744735.1 Pirellulaceae bacterium
CCGAGAAATGCTGGAAAAACAATTCCTTGCGGTTCTGCCCCGCACCCCCGACACACACAAATTCCGCGACCTAGTCGCCAACATCCTCAGCCTCTGCTTATAATCGCCAACACCAACCAGGCGATGGCCTAAAGTGCAGTATTCAAACCAACATCGTTTTTTTCAATTGTCCCGCGGGGACGACTTATGTCTTCATCCCCCCCGGATTGCATTCAGAAGCAAGCGACACAGGACATGGCAACGTGAACGTCAAAAACCTCAATACGATAAATTGCACCTACACACAAGCGTGCACGAAATGCCCAAAACTCGATTTGTACGGAGGACACGTCTCTTATGGATCTGGCTACATCCCAGGAACCCCGACAACTGTTTCAATCGCAGACGGGCTGAGCGCCACATGTCCCTCAGAATAGTTGTGATTTCCCGCCCATCCCGATTTGACCTGACCTTTCGAAATCGCCGCCGGCCTGTGAAATGAACATACCAAAGACTTAGCGCGTCCGTTGATCGTCTCGTCCGGCATGAAAAGGCTAAGGAATGGAGAGACTTTGTAATATGCGAGATGACATACTTGGCGACATACAGGACACATATTTTTACACGCATTGCCGGACGATTTGTCGGCGGTTTACTCCGCTGAGAGAATTGCGCTGGCTGACGCGGCAATTCATCGTTTTCGCGTATCTGTTACTCTCAGACGTAGGTTCGGTGATTCGGGCGGACGACAACGATGTCGCGGCGCATTTGCTCAACGGATTGTGGCACAGTCGCGAGATGCTGGTTTCTGGTGAATGCCAGATTCGACTCTCGGTGCAGGACGGCGACGATCGCAAATTGGAGCGACGGTTTTTTTTGGCGTTTGACATCGATCAATCGCGGTGGCGTTTGGACTTTGACGGTGAATTAAGTACGAAATATTCCGAGATCGACGGCATTTCATATTTTTACACCATTGGTTCCTATGCCGTTGAGAAGAACTTGGCAGGTAGACAACTGTCACCAAACGACTGCCGGCCGCTCGACCCGCGCATTGTCGGCGTCTGTCAGGCGGGCGACATCGAGATTCGTGCGCCGTACGATCGCTTAAAGGAGCGACTTCGGTCGTTGCGAGTCGAGGATGTTAAGGAGTCTGCTAGCGGCGAAATGGAATTAACATTGGCGGAGGAACCAGAGGGCGACAGTGCCAATCCTTACGTATTGACGAATGTGTATCGTATTGATGCCGAACAGGGTGTTGTGCTTGCCATCGAATCGATGGTCCGCTTTCCGAACACCGGCGTGGCGGGGACAACGCAACGCTCCACGGCGAAGTGGAAAGTGGTTAATGGCGTGCTCATTCCTATTGAGTTTGAAACGGTTTATCTCCAGGATAATTCGCGGGACCTTTTTCAATTCGAGTGGACCAGCGTGAATCAACCGGTTCCCGCGAGTCGCTTTGAATTTCGCGATTTCGGACTGCCGCCGGGCACGATTATTGTGGATACTCGTCTGGGTAAGCCGGTGACTGTCGAGGTTATCGCACAGCCCTCCGCGGCGCCAAAACCGCGCCACGCAACTTGGATCAATCTGGTCATAGGAATTGGCGCCATTGGCGTCGTCATGGCTCTCATTCTTGTGTGGCGTCTGCGGATTCGGCGCCAAGGAACGACGAAACCTGACTGACGAATTCATTGCTTAAAACGACCAGACAATTCCGAAACCGTAGCGCGAATGATCGAAAACGCCTGCTGGCGGTCGACGACCACTCGCCGAAGATTCTTTTTCGGAGAAGTCGTCTCCTCCAGCAAGATACAAAAACGATCTTCCACGGGATACCGCCGGTCAGCAATACGGAGCCGTTCCACATCAAAGGCATATGCCGGCTTCGTTTTCCTGAAGCACCAAAGAATTGGAAATAGCTCCCTTTTCCCCCAGGGATGATCGCCAACGGTCCCGTATGAGTATACAGGATGGCGGTCATTCGGCGGAAACAACTCCAGCCACTGACCATCGCCGTCGTCGGTGTATGTTTCGTCCACGGTCCTCAGGCCGCCTTCTGGATAGAAGTCTTTTCCAACTTGGTGGTATCGGCGACGCGTGCCCAGGCCAAACCAATACGTTTCTGTGCTCTCGTAGCGTGCGTCAACTCGTGACATCGAATCAAAAGTGTTCACGTGCCATTTAAACCTAGCACTCTGGCACGCTGCGGCCCGCTGCGCCCAAGCCGCAGCGATGTCATCCATAGTTGCGGTAACCGAAGCAACGGAGTCGGAATTCGGCAATGATTCTTCTGCGATACTGAAAGCGGTGGGCGCCAACGCCACCAACAGCAAGCAAGGAATACTGGGTTTCATTGCATTTGTCCGCCTTGAGCCACGGTCTTGACTGGAACGAAAAACACGGATACGGGGACCCGATAAGAACGGCTCAGTTGCGATGTCGGAAGCGGCTGCTCGACTTCAAACGACACCTGCCAATGTTGTTTCGCATCACTCGAACCGTTCGTAACGAGTTGAAACTGCTGGCGGCTATCCTCCGCTTGCGTCGTCGCCTCAGGCCTTACGGGCTGTACAACGAGACCCCTTTGATCCAAGTGTATCTCCGTAACGCGAAACCCACTACCCGATCGCGATTTCAAGGTCAGAATGTGGGTCTGCTTGGATTGTCTGGTGTCTTCCTTGAGAACGACCGTCGCGGGCATGGCCTCGACGTCTTCCACGACCCGCGCCCAACACTCCATGACCGCACCTCGATACCGCTCTCCAGACGCCGAATTGTCCGATACGCTAACGACGAAATAATGCGAATCGACCGGCCAAATCGGATCGCCAAAATATATTGTCAGGTCCAACTCGCGAGGTGCATTCGGAACGCGATACCTGCCGATTTTAACGCGCCCATCTCCGGCCGGTTCTAAAGCGCCCCACGACAATTATCGACGATCCGCGGCTGCATCAGAACACCCCAACTGCATCAGCGTTCGCGAAATCCGTTCGCGGTCATTGGTCCATCGAGAGCATGCACTGGATCCTGGACGTTGTGTTTGGCGAGGACGGCAGCCGAATCCGCAACGGCGACGGCACCGAGAACTTTGGCCTGCTCAGAAAGTTCGTGATTAGCCTTCTCAAACGGGACACTTCGCGAGGCAGCTTGAAGGGAAAGCGAAAACGTGCCGGCTGGAACACCCAATTTCTCGAAAAGCTCCTGTTTGGCTGAGATTTTGATGCGATGGCCGTGGAGCCAAACGCCACTTGAAAACGGGCAGAATTAACACCCTTACCCTGGCCGGCGAGCCCGGTTCGCGACGACGTCCACGATTGCGTGCCGAGGTCGTCGACGGCAAGACGAACAAGCGCGCAGTTACGTTGTCATACCGACCAAAATTCCTGAAATCCTGAACTCGCTGCGAATTCCGATCTGGCAGGCCCGCTACTTTCGCTTCGCTCACCTGTTTCTCCTGGCGCTGGTGCTGTTGGCGTTGTTCAAGCTATGCCGCCGCAAACCTATGAGGCTCTTGGGGCTTGGCGTTCTGGGGATCGCCATGCTGTTGGCCGACGCTGCGATGTGGCGCGCGAAGGACATTTCCAAACGACCTGGCATGAGGGGCGCCGCGGAGTTCATCGCCGCCGATCGACGGCCGAACAAGTTGATCGTTTCCGCTCATTACATCCATCATTTCGTTGCCAAGTACTACTTGACGCGCTACCACGGCATCAGCAGCTCGCAAGTGCGTCTCGTGCTTCCCGAAGGCGAAACGTTGTGGGGCTGGCAAGTCATTCGCCCGGAAGACGTGATCTCGCGTCACGAGGTCCGGGATCGCCTGCCGCAAGGGGTTTGGGTGATTGGACAACCCGCAGATGTCCTGCCGCCTGACAGCGACTGGAGTGAGGAGCCTGGGACGGGGGCCAAATTTGACTACGACTTGGGTTCACCACAGTGGACGGTCCGTGTCGCACGCTGCACGAGCGGCGCTGCGCCTTAAGGGACTACAAAGGCAGTTTCCGAAGTGAGCGAACGACGCAACAATCAGACAATCGAGGGGGACATGAACCAACACCATTCTGTTCCCAATAGCTCGCCCGCAGACGCAACAGACGCCAACCCATTACCGGAGACATTGCCCGTGCTAACGGTGATTGTTCCGGTCTATAACGAAGCGGGCACCGTGGACGAATTGCTCGGTCAAGTGTTTGCCGCACCATACGACAAACAAGTGATTGTTGTGAACGATTGCTCGACCGACGGCACAGCGGCAGCTCTGAGAAAGTGGGAACTGCGGCCGGGAGTCGAGGTGCTGCACCACGACAAGAATCGAGGAAAAGGGACGGCTATCCGAACGGGACTGGAATACGCTCAAGGCCAGTTCACCATCATTCAGGATGCACCAGTTGCTGACCGACTTGAAGCTCTCGACGATTGACAACTCTTGAAAATGTTTGCGAGATTCGATCATGCGGTCGAACGCGGCCAGTTGCTTTTTGGCACTTCGCTTTCGGTGTTCTCTGCATTCTCTTGGAGCGCCGATTCCGCGTCGCGCAGCGCGTATTCGCTTTGACGCAGACGGTCGCCCAAGCTGCCGACCGCCGACCTGCCGAATTGACTTTCCGTGCGAGCCGCAAGATGTTGTGAGGTGTCGGCCAGATTCGCTTCTTCGCGAGCCAGCGCGTCCAGCCGCCGCTGCCGGTCAACGGCCTGATCCGGCGGCAGGTTCAATTGTCGATCCGACTGCCGCAGTTCTTGCGCGACTGGGTGAAAGGCGTTCACGACCAATAGCCTGCGGCATACAACGGTACGCATGCCCGACGCCGCGCCGAACGAAGCGGAAAACGTCGAGCATCCAAAGACCATTGTGACACACCGGCCCTTGGAAGTGAATCACCACTCGGCTCGTCCGGACGAGCCCCGTGGTGGGCGGCCCCAAAACAGATTGTCATCCTGCTTTCCATCTTTCTGTTCGCTTCCTCGTCTCCTGCTCACCACGAGTAGACACAACACCGTCGCGCACCTACTCTGGCTCTCGACCCTCGACCCTTGACCGCATGAGGCCCGCATGACTTGCTTTGTTTCTTATCTCGAAAGCGCGATCGACGGTACGCATCTGCCGGCCAACCAACTGCAAGGGATGCACAAGGACCGGCCTTTGTGGGTGCGGTATGATTTGGCGGCGGCGGGGCGGGCGATGTCGAAGGAGCGGCTTAAGGGCCGCGCGACGACGATGTGGCGGTACCGCGAATTGTCGCCGCTGGATGACGGGCAGCAGCCGGTGTCGTTGGGCGAGGGGATGAGCCCGCTGCTGAAGTGCGACCGGCTGGGGGCCAAGTTCGGGCTGAGCGATTTGTGGATCAAGGACGAGTCGCAGTTGCCCACCGGCAGCTTCAAGAGCCGCGGGCTGGCGATGGCCGTGACGATGGCCCGGCGGTTCGGCGTGCGGCGGATCGCTCTGCCCACGGCCGGCAAC
>JBGTKH010000081.1:0-3797 GCA_041744735.1 Pirellulaceae bacterium
AGGGACGACGATTCTTCGACCTCTCCATTATATCGAACGCCAATCGGAATTGAACACATCATCCCATTCGAGCACGGGTGCCACGAACGAGCAGGCGCTGGCGGGATACCTCGACAGTTAAGCCTCGGCGGTCACCGCTTCGATGACCGGATCGATCAATCGAGAACCCTGGGGCGGCGCTAGGCCTTTGACGCGCACGCGGACCACCGGCACGTCCTCGTCACGCTGTTGCCGGTCCGTGAGTTCGCGGCTATATCGGTTGAACTCCGCCTCGCCGTCAATTTCAAAATAGACGTAGGCGCCGTCCGGCAGACGATCATCCACCTCGGGATGATCGAAGACAAACTTGCCAAACTCAGTGGTCAATTGCAATTGCTTGCGGGCAAACTCATGCGGGTCGATCATGACTCGTCCAAGTGCTTGATCTCCAATTGCACCGTAAAGCGAACGATTCGTTTCCCCAGTCGCTGGTAACTGCAGCGGACATGAGCTTCGTCGGGCATAAGCTTGACGAACCAAGTCCTCGTGGTTGGGTTCGTATCAACCATGCAGCGACTCCAGGCAACTGTAGTAATCTTAGCCGCTCTGCCTCATACTGTCAGCCGCCTTTCCAGGCAAAACGCGAAACGGGATCGAGAGTCCTCTTTTCGTAACGGCCCAGAAGACGGCCTACGCGCGAATGCCACGGCCGATCAGGCGCTAACGGCGGACGCTCCATTCGCTTGTGCTCTTGCTGGCCATCGAGCAAGGCGTGCGTGCCACTGGGCTCTGCCAGTGCTCGTTCGGCTGCGGCGATCGAGCGGACCCTCGAAGACTGCCCGGGGCTTGATAAGTCTTCGGCGTGGAACTGGACGATTTACGAAATGGACTGCTACTTCGGCCTGAGGCAGAATCCAAGCACCGGACTACGGGCTGGCGATTGTGGTCCAATCCTCGACGCGAAGGCCCGGCACTTTGCGAAAATCCACGAGGTTCCGTGAGATCAACATCGCATCGTGAATTCTCGCAATGGCGGCGATCTTCAGATCCATGGAGCCGATGCGAACCCGTGATTTTCTTAGCCGTCGAAACTCAGCGGCGGCGGCCGCGTTGTAATCGAGGACGGGGCGAGTTTGAAAGTCGTCCATTAACTCCCGCAGCCGCGAGTATCCTTGGACTTGTCGCTCGTCCGACTTGGCCTGGGCGATGTAGGCCAGCCAACCACGCATTTGCTCCTCGAAACTGACGATGGTGACGGCTACGTCGTCGTCCGCGGAATCCAAGCGATCGGCCAGCCGCACATAGTCAGGGCCGCGCCCGCGCTGCACGATCTGGAGGATATCCGTATCAAGAATGAGCACGGTTTTTCTTTCCGCTCTTGGGTCGCAGGGATTCCCGATATTCTCGGCCCAGGCGGACG
Source organism: Pirellulaceae bacterium (assembly GCA_041744735.1). Classification (GTDB taxonomy): domain Bacteria; phylum Planctomycetota; class Planctomycetia; order Pirellulales; family Pirellulaceae; genus JBGTKH01. Next base: position 1,400 of record JBGTKH010000081.1, read on the forward strand.
ATTTCGTCGAACACTGGGTCATCGGCGAACCGTCCGGCGGCTTCGACCCACCAGCGTCGCGTGGCGGGCGCCGCACGCTGTTGCGCTTGCAATCGCTGCACGGTTTGCTCCAGCGAAACTAATCGCTCTTCAAGTTCCGTGATCGTCATGACCCAGTCCTTTCCAATGGTGCTCCAGACCCTTTCTCGCATCGTTGCCCTAACATTTACGCCTCAGCGGTCACGGCTTCAATGACCGGATCGATCAACCGAGAACCCTGGGGCGGCGCTAGGCCTTTGACGCGCACGCGGACCACCGGCACGTCCTCGTCACGCTGTTGCCGATCCGCGAGTTCGCGGCTGTATCGGTTGAACTCCGCCTCGCCCTCCATTTCAAAATATATGTAGGCGCCGTCCGGCAGACGATCATCTACCTCAGGATGATCGAAGACAAACTTGCCAAACTCCGCGGTCAATTCCAATTGCCTGCGGGCAAACTCATGCGGGTCGATCATGACTTGATTTCTCCGAGAAAGCGGGCGCGATGCGTTGGCCAATTGGCTTGTAGGTCTTCAATCGCGTGCGTGAATGTTTCGTTGACATCCCCGACAAGGACAGCCGTCTTTTCTTGAGTGCCATCCGCATGAAGATCGTCGCGGTGACAAAACCCGTGTGCGTTGTCGAAGCGAACCACCGGCGTTCACTCGTCCGAGTGCTTGATCTCCAGTTGAACCGTAAAGCGCAGGATTCGTTTCCCCAGTCGCTGGTAACTACAGCGGACCTGAGCTTCGTCGGGCACAAGCTTGACGAACCAAGTCCTCGTGGTTGGGTTCGTATCAACCATGCAGCGACTCCAGGCAACTGTAGTAATCTTAGCCGCTCCGCCTCGTACTGTCAGCCGCCTTTCCAGGCAAAACGCACGGGTGCCACGTTAAGCCAGCGCAGGTAAATTTCCATTCGCCCATTTTCGGACGCGCGGAAGATCCCGCGGCTCTGCCCCGCTCACCACGAGGGCTTGTCCCCGTGGGAGATTGTTTGTAAACCAGCCCAATGAGCACCATCGAATTCCTCGCCACCACGGAGCTTGTCTCCGTGGAGCGATGTTTTGCGTCTCGCTAATCAAAACATCGCCCGACCGGGACAAGCCCGGCCGTGGCGGATGGCGGGCGATATTCGTCGCTTGCTGGTTTCCAAACATCGCCCCACGGGGACGGGCCCGCGTGGTGGCGACGAGAGAGCCTTGTTATGATGGAGGAATCCATACACGAGGTTGACGCGATGAGACTTGTTGAACTACCTGACACGCTGGCAGAGCGGATTACTTGTTTGATTCAACCAGTCCTTCAACCGGACCGTGCTGCCGATCTGTTGGAAGCCGGGCGCGCGGATTTGCGGAGTCGTTGGCAGGTAGTGTTGGCGCAATTGGCCGATTGGAAAAGCGATTCTGGCCAGCTTGAGGACGAAGGCGTCGTTGCTCCAACGTCCGCGCTGTTATCGTTCGCGGAGGATGTTGCCGAAGTACTTTGTGCTAACAGCGTCGAACCGCCAGATAATCTACTGACCAATGGAGACGGTGGCGTCGTGTTTCGGTGGCGATTGTCCGGCCGGACGTGGTCGATTGAATTGGACAGCGATGGAACGATTGAGTCGTCGTTGATGGCCGGCAGCAGGCTGCTGTGGCGGCACAGTCTTCACGAGCATGCGGCGGACTCGACATGACGGAGTTGCCGGGCAGCGAGCCAGTTCAGGACGACGAGATTCTGTATCGCCGAACTCCGGCAACGACGAATTGGTACGATCCGAGTCGAACGCCACCGTTAGAGCCGGAAGCGTTTCGACCGAACCGAAACGACGACACGGGCATTTCTTTGTCCCGCGCGAAGTACAAAACGGCCGAGCAAGCAGCCGTTGGCCGTGCGGGAAATCAGTACTATGTCGCTGTCTTGCGGGCAGGCGACATTTGGGCCGCCGGAATGGAAGTGGCCGCTCGGCCTCTTCCGGACGATCCGAGTCATGCTGAAATACCGACTCTGACGTATGACAATCGGAAATCGAAGCAGACAATCGAGTGGCGAGCGTTGTTAGCGGAGCAGCTTTGCTTGCGAATCGACGGACCGTTCTCCACGCATGAGTTACCGTAACAAAACTGGTCGGACCCGGTCGACTGCATGAGCGGATCGCTGGGATAATTGAACGCGGACATTCCTATTGCTTCGCTTGCTGTTTTCGCAGAAGTTCCGCGTGCAATCGCCGCGCGGCTTCGAATGGCAGAGGGGCAACGTGATTCACGTGTCGTCGCATTGCTTGCTGAAGCAGCTCCAATTCATCGGCCTCGTCCGCCGTCAGGACTCCCTGGATTTTGCGGTCGATAAGTTCACAGCGGCGCGCGTTGAGTTGATCCGTCCACTCGACTTGAACCA
>JBGTKH010000082.1:0-14177 GCA_041744735.1 Pirellulaceae bacterium
GCCTTCCCCCCAACAATGGAGCAAGTCTTCAACTAACGTTATCCCCAGACAGCTCACTCGCATGGTGCCAACAGGCATGCCTCTCGCCGTAAGGCATTACAGGGAACGTGCTTACTAATTGGCGCTGTAGAAAACGAGTCACGGACGTACGATTTGGCCATACACTCGAAACGTTTCTGGACGGATTTGAGAGCACGCATCCAAATTGGGGACGCGTTGTCGGGTTTGCGAAAGAGAATGTCGCATTGTGCAAACCGCACTGGCTGGAGCACGAGGATGGAGAGGTTAGCGTACCCGTGGCGGAACACGGCAGCGACTTTGAAAGCGATTTTGTTGTGCCAATGTGGACTCACAACGCGGGCGACAGCGAAGTCAACCATACGGACTTCGGCAAATTCGTGGCAGCATTTCTGTTGCAGCGTTCCGATCAGTGATCTTCCGCTAAAATCCGACCGAGACGACTTAGCTCGTGGCGTTCTTCGCGTGACAGATCAGCGCCAGCATTTCTTTTTGACGCTAAGGCGTCGTATCGGTCCCTGATCCAGTTGTCGCGTCGCTGCCGCTCTGCAGCTACGAGTTTACGCGACCGGTTTTCGAGGGCGGCAGCGCGCGGATCTTCGGACATAGCGGCCATCGCGTTCGCGAGCGTCTCCAACGTTGTCACTTTCCGGTCGTCGAGGCTCATTCCCTCCGGCACGCCGACAACATACATCTTTGCCTGTTCGATTGTCCAGAAATCTTCGGCCGGCGGACGGTTGCGACCGTGGTATTCGCGTTTCCAGCGGCCATTGACAAGGTAGTAACTGTACCAGTACGGCCCGTGTTCGTCCGGAACTTTTTGGCACTTTGCTTTGCCGCAAGGAACGTACTGCAAACGGAGCACGAGACCGTCACGAATTGTTTCCTCGGTGACAACCCGACTTTCTGCCTCCGGCGGCATGGATGCCAGTTTCTTTCGAATCGCAGCCTTCCCGGCCGGCACCGCGGCAATTCGATCCACCAGAGAATTTAGCTGCGCTTCGGGCAAACTTGTAAAATCCAGGCTGGAATAATCAAGCATCGTTGGCATTTCGCACCTCGTATCACCGGCTGCGTGCCGAGAAGGATGTCAGCAACTGTCAGTGCTCACTGGCCAATTCTAGTATCGTCTTATAAGACTGTCAATCTGCATCTTTTTGGAACTGCTGCCGAGACATCTCGGTGCCCGCTGCCGTAGGCTGTAACGTAAATGAAGAAAACGACTTACGAATCGATTGGCACGCGGATAAAAATTGCCTCGCCGTCGTCGGCATGCCCAGCGGAGAAACTAACGACCCGAATGGACTGCGGGAGGTTCGCGGCGTGCCAGATCGGACGTTGTGGACCGACGGACAGGAAATGTCGATGGCGAGGCCCCATTTTGGCGCTGTTCAGTTTTGCGTGGTCGGTGTTGCCGAACGTACCCGCGCGGCTGCCTGTCAGGGAATGTCCGTTGGCGCTTTCGGCGAGCGATACGATGCTGATTATTCGACGTTCCGAATTTGTCATTCCTACCAGATGTGAGCGACGTGGCACATGACGACCCTAGCCTTCCCCAAAAATGAAAATCCAACCATTGGCGTGGAACTGGAACTTGCGCTAATCGACAAGGACACGCTGGAACTGTCGAGTTCCTTCGACGAAATCCACCGCGGACTGCCGGCCACGCTCCGCTCGTCGGTGAAACCCGAAATCTACCAGTGCTACGCGGAAGTGGTCAGCGACATAGGCGCTAGGGTTGACGATGTTGCTGCCGACTTGGAGAACAAGCTAGGCGAACTGCAAGCGGTCGCCGACTCGCTCGGAATTCACTTGCTGTGGACTGGGACGCATCCTTTCTCGTCTTGGAAGGACCAGCAGGTTTCGGACAACCCGCGTTATCACAAGCTGATCGAATTGTTCCAAGACCCGATGCGCCAGTTGGTGACGTTCGGTCTGCACGTGCATGTTGGCGTCGATTCCGGCGACAAGGCGATACAGATTTGCCAGTTGATGCGGCGGCATGTCCCGCTGCTGCTCGCGCTCTCGGCCAATTCACCGTTTTGGGACGGGCGGGCGACGGGTCTGCACTCGAAGCGAATTCACCAATTGAGCCAGATACCGTTGATTGGCCCGCCTGAGCAGATGGAGCATTGGTGGCAGTTTGTAAAACTCAAGAACGACTGGATTGAAAGCGGCTACATGAAGTCGGCACGCGAAGTGTGGTGGGATGTACGACCGCATCATCATTTCGGGACGGTCGAGACTCGGATCTGTGACATTCCGCCGAACCTGAATCACGTGCTTGCCCTCACAGCGCTTGTGCAGTGCCTCGTTTACAAGATTTCTACCGACATCGACGAGGGGGAACGGCCTGCCGATTCGGAGCCGGGAATCGAAAAGACAAACCGGTGGATTGCAGTTCGCTACGGCGTCGAATCCGAATTCATAATAGATGGAGGTAAGCGTATTGGCGTGCAGGAACTTGCGGATTCCACGGTGAATCGGCTCATGCCGACCGCGGATGCCCTTGATTGTGTAGAGCACTTACAAGCAGTCCGCGAATTGCCCGGCGACAATGGTGCCCAAAGGCAACTCGAAATCTATCGGGAATCAAACAGTTTGCACGAAGTCGTTCGGCGGATCATCGGAGCGAATCACGCAAACGGTTACGACGTTTCAGCGACGCGAACTCAATTACCGGAACTGCATCCCGACTTGACGTACGCAAACATGGTTTAGGTCGGTGGTATTCCGGTAATTGAGGGAATTGCCAAAAGCCAAAGAATAAGGAATTACGCAACATGATTCTGAAAGTTGGGTTGCCGTTATCAGCGTACCTGCAACGACTCTCCGACAAGAGTGCCGAGTTGGGCGAAAAAAACTACGTACTCATTCGCGACAGCGATCTTTTCGAGGCTCCCGACGAGGTGCGAGGGCAATTTCAGGAAAAGCTCTTTTCGACTCTTCAGAACGACATGCCGGATGTGCATGCGAACCGCCAGCGCGCTCGCGACGTCGTCCGTTACACCCGACAAGCCGTCGAGAAGGCAGATTTGGAAGAGGCGGAATCGATCACCATCAAGGACCGGAATTACTCGGGAGAACGAGATTACAAGCGCGTTCCCGTACTTCGGCTGCCGGGTATGCAGCGGCTCCTTGCAAGCATTCTCGCGTTCGTCCCGGGCGAGCACCGTACGTCGCACGGCACGATCGGTATCAACATGTTCCGAACATTCGGTGTAACAACGAATAACTGGCATCAGGACGGAGAAGATTTTGTAGTTGTTTACTGTGTCGCGAAACACGGTGGTGGGGCAATAACCAAGCTGAGTCTCGACCGAACCGGGAAGGAAATCTTCCTCGAACACCCGCTGGCCCCCGGTGAACTGCTGATGTTCAAAGATGCAGCGTTTTTCCACCACACGACGGAACTCGTGCCGATTAACGGGCAACCCAAAGACGAAATCTACCGCGACGCGTTCGCCATTACGATTGACGCTCCAGCGAGTTGATGCGTGTGGTTCAGCCGCCCAAAATGTAACACGACAAACTTTTGAAACGAGCACGGATATGCCCAAACGATACAACGAATCGATATTCGAAAAGACTTTTCCACAGCTTGAGGAAGACACGCTTCGGTTTTGGCGCGAGGACCAAACATTTGAAAAGTCGGTGGCAATGCGGCCGGCAAACCGGCAGTTTGTGATCTACGATGGCCCGCCGTTCGCCACCGGCTTGCCGCACTACGGCCACATTTTGGCGCACGTAATCAAGGACGCCATCCCTCGATATCAAACAATGAAAGGGCGACGCGTCGAGCGGCGTTTCGGCTGGGATTGCCATGGACTTCCTGTAGAGTGCATTGTCGAGCAGGAACTCGGCGTGAGCGGTAAACAGGATATCGAAAAGCGATTCGGGATCGGCCCATTCAACGAGAAATGCCGATCGGTCGTGCTTCGCTACTCACGTGAATGGGAAAAGACCGAGGAGCGGATCGGCCGTTGGGTCGATATGAAAAACGACTACAAGACGATGGACCGTGGGTTCATGGAGTCGGTTTGGCATGTCTTTAAGGTGTTGTTCGACCGAGGGCTGATTTATGAGGGCTACAAGTCCATGCACGTCTGCCCGCGCTGCGTGACGCCCTTGAGTAACTTTGAAATCAACGAAGGCTACAAGGATGTAGCGGACCACAGTACGACGACAATCTACCCATTGGTGGACGACCCCAAAACGGCGCTGCTGGCGTGGACAACGACGACGTGGACGTTGCCCGGAAACCTTTTGCTCGCTGTCGGATCTCAGATTCGATACGCAAAGGTCGTGTCTGGCGACATGACGTACATCGTCGCGGAGCGGTTGGTCGAGCAAGTGTTTGCTGGACGGGATCACAAGATCGTGGATGTTGTCGCGGGCGTCCAGTTAGTCGGGCTGCGATACCAGCCACTATTTCCGTACTTCGCGGATCAGTATAACGGGGACGCTTTCCGGGTGGTTGAAGCTGGATTTGTTTCGACCGAGGATGGTACCGGGATCGTTCACATTGCGCCAGGTTTCGGACAGGAGGACTACGAAATTGGTGAACGCGAGGGCATTGTTCCTCTGTGTCATTTGACGATGGACGGTCGATTCATCGACGCCGTGGCGGATTGGCCAGGTGAGGAAGTCAAACCAGCGGACGATCCCACGCGGACCGACAAGACCATTGCCCGCAAGTTGCGCGTAATGCGACGGCTGTTTTCGGAGCACGAGATTACCCACAGCTACCCCCATTGTTGGCGGTGCGACAGTCCGTTAATAAACTTTCCGACATCGTCGTGGTTCGTGGCGGTCGAAAAGTTCAAGGACCAGCTTGTGGCAAACAACATGAAGGTCACGTGGGCGCCCGAGCACGTGGGGACCAAACGGTTTCACAACTGGCTGAGCAACGCGCGAGACTGGTGTATTTCTCGCAATCGGTTTTGGGGAACGCCGCTGCCGATATGGAAATGCGAGGAAACGGCGGAAGTCATCTGCGTGGGTTCCGTAGCGGAACTCGAAAAGCTTTGCGGACAATCTGTTCCGGACCTTCATCGGCATTTCACGGACAATTTGGAAATCCGTCGTGACGGAAAAGTGTTTCGCCGAATTGACGCGGTGCTTGACTGTTGGTTTGAATCGGGTGCGATGCCCTACGCGCAGGAGCACTACCCGTTCGAGAGCGGTGAGGATGTCGCGAGATTCTTTCCCGCCGATTTTGTCGCTGAAGGGCTCGATCAGACGCGTGGCTGGTTCTACACGCTCATGGTCCTGGCGACGGCCTTGTTCGACAAACCGGCCTTTCGCAGTGTTATCGTAAACGGCATCTTGCTGGGCGAAGATGGTAAAAAGATGTCGAAACGCCTGCGCAATTACCCAGACCCGCATTACGTTTTGGACACGCACGGGGCCGACGCATTGCGTTTTTACTTGCTAAGTTGCAAAGCAACGCGTGCCGAAGATGCCAGCGTGGCCGAGGACGAAATTCGAAAAGTCGTACAGGGTGTCATCCTTCGACTTTGGAATTCGTTTAAGTTCTTCGTGACGTACGCAAACATTGATGGTTTCGAGCACAATGTGGCGTTCGACCTGCTGACCGTCGAATCGCCTCTCGACAAATGGATAGTGTATCGCACAAGTGAAATGAACCGCATCGTGGACGCTGCGCTGCAAGGGTTGAATCTGATCAAGGCGTGCCAGGAGGTTGATCGGTTCGTCGACGATCTATCTAGGTGGTACCTCCGCAATTCTCGCCGCCGTTTCTGGGCTGATGGCATGCGGCCCGATAAGCGAGCAGCTCACGAAGTGCTTTACCATTGTCTGGAGACTGTCGCGCTATGCATGGCACCGCTGATGCCGTTCCTGGCGGAGGTGATTTATAGAACCCTAACTAATCGACAGTCGGTTCATTTGGCCGACTGGCCAAAGCCGCTGCCGGTCGACGGATTTGAAGCTGAGTTCCGCGGAATGGCTCTTGTGCGCGATTTGACTACCGTGGCACATCGCCTACGGAAGAACGCTGGCATCCGAACCCGCCAGCCGCTAACACGATTCGTTGTGGATTGCTGCCTGGAGCGGGACCTTCAGCCTTACGTTGATCTGTTACAGCAAGAGATCAATGTTCGTGCAATTGAGTATGGCTCCCGCGACTCGTATATGGCTCCGAAGGTTCGACTCGAACTAGGCAAAGTTGGTCCCAAGTACGGCAAGTTGGTTGGGACGCTGAAGAAATGCGTCGAGCAAGGCGAGTTTCAATTACGGGACGGTAAAGTAATTGTGCGAAACGTCGTGCTCGAGCCCGATGAGTTCCAGGTTTCGTATGGGGGCAGAAACGGGTACGCGGCCGCGGCGGATGGCAGCCTTTGGGCCGCGCTCGACTTGACGATCAGCGACGAACTGAGGGCGGAAGGAATCCGCCGCGATTTGATCCGCGTGATTCAGAACATGCGTAAAGTAGCTGGTTACGACGTTTCCGACCATATTCGCGTGGGCTTTCACGGTGAAGAGTTACATGGCGTTGTCCGCGGTGACGAGGAGGCAATCCAGCACGAGACACTTTCAACCGTCGAATACCGACTGCTTCCCAGTAGCGACCTCGTGCAGTTGGTGGCGATTGAAGGGATCGAAGGCCAAATTGCGATCGGAAAGTAGAACACTCTATGACTTCGGCAATTTCATTGGCAACCAGAACTCGATTTACGCCGGTTGAAGTGACGCGATACGGCGCGCCTATTGGCGTGCCGAACTGTGTGGTGTTATGTGCCCACGGTGACGATGGCCAAGCGTTCCAACAGGCCTATCCGGAAATTCTTGAAGGATGCGCAGGTAATGAGGACTTGTTCGCCCGGTATATGGCGATTGAGTATGACTTCGCGGCCACGGAGTTGTCGCACGCCATTGCCGATGCGATTTCCGCGGCTGCCGAATTTATGGTGGACGTTGTAGAAGCGCGCTTGCCTCGTGCGGTTATCGACGCCGCGAGAGTTCCCGAAGCAAGTGTGCGAAACGTTTTCGCGCGCGGCGTGTCTGAGGCCAGTACCGACCTCCTTCGTTCACTGCACCGGAATGCAATCGCAACCGCGCACAAAACAGTCCGGTCGCTTCATCCGGCTGCGGGCGTGTTTCTCGACATTCACACAATGGCACCGTACTCCCCCGCGGTAGTGCCGGCGTCGAAGTCCAGGGCTATTCAGGAGACTCCAGAATCGCTACGTGCCTATGTCCACGCGTATGTGAAAGGCGACGGCAGACATAGAAACATTGATCTGATTACCCGCACATCCGACGGCGAACGAGTGGCTGACATGCACCTTGTCGAGGCACTGTCACATTGCTTGACTTTGGTGGGGTTGCGATTTGACCTGAACGAGCCGTACACGAGCGATAATGACCTGATCGCCGCTCAACTAATGCGCGAGCGCCGAGGTATTACCATCGATTTTCCGAAAGATATGTTTTGTTATTGCGACACGACACGGTTCAGTTTTTTCGAGGCTACGATCGACGAATCGAAGTTACAGCATGTCGCTCGGCCTGTCGCGTCGGCGATTGTGGAGGTGCTAACACGCACGTATTCGGGCGCATAGCTCAGTTGGTTAGAGCGCGTCGCTGATAACGACGAGGTCCCAGGTTCGAATCTTGGTGCGCCCACTTGGTGTTTCGATTGTTTCCAAACCGACGCGGGAGGTGAATCATGTATGCCACGGCGATCTCGGCCGACAACCGGCAGGTAATTGGGGACCGACTTCGAGACGACCGAATACAAGCGGACGTCGTTCTGAAACACGAGCAAGCCGAAATGATACGGCAATTCCTTGCTAGTCGGCCGTCGTTGCGTCACGTGACGATCGACGGTGCGGACGCCGCTGGCCGGGACGGTCCATTGCAATTCGCCGCCCAGCTCGAAATTAGTCCTGGGGTTACACTGCCAACGATTGTTGTAGTGCCGAGCAATGACATAGAAATGCTGGTGCGATTTGCAAAGTCAGCCGGCGTCCTTGGAATGTAGAACCGCAGTGTTCCACAAGTGACAAACACACGTTTCGGTAGGGTTACCACATGCAATCGAAAGTATTTATCAACGGTCAGTACTTCGACGAACAGGATGCGCGCATCAGCGTGTTCGATCATGGCTTATTGTACGGCAACGGCGTATTTGAGGGAATTCGTTGCTATCGGGGCGAGCCGTTCCGTCTTGCGGAGCATATCGATCGTCTATTTGATTCTGCCCACTCAATTCACCTCGCGATTCGTCTTACAAAAGACGAGTTGGCCGCGGCAGTGGCTGAAACGGTGAAGCTAAACGAATTGCAAAATGCTTACGTACGGCTAGTGGTGACGCGGGGCACTGGTCCGGCTCCAGGGTTCGATCCGGCGTGGGCATGCGAGCCAAGCATCATCATCATCGCGGCGCCGATCAGCTTGTATCCACCGGCCGCCTACGAACAAGGGATGAAGCTCGTTACGGCAAGCACAATACGAAATCCCGACGCATCTGTTAGCCCGCGCGTCAAGTCGCTGAATTACTTGAACAATATCTTGGCAAAACTCGAAGGCATGAACGCGGGTTGTGCCGAGGCCATCATGCTAAACCAACATGGCGACGTTGCCGAATGTACCGCGGACAACATCTTTGTCGTAAAAACTGGCGAGTTGAGAACACCAGCAATTGATGCGGGGATCCTGGTGGGTATAACTCGGGGAATCGTGATTGATTTGGCGACTCGGGAAAACATTCCGGTCGCTGAAACGTGTGTAACGCGCTACGATCTCTATACCGCAGACGAGTGCTTTATTACTGGTAGCGCGGCCGAAATCGTGCCAATCATTGCCATCGATGATCGCACCATCGGGTTAGGCAAACCTGGCCCAATTACGCGGAGGATGATTTCGGCGTTCCAGGAACTAATCGGAGGTCCGATCGCGAATGACGCGATTAAGTAGTCATCCGCGTACTCGTCACGTGTTGTGCGTCCAGCAGGGGCATGTGTCGCGGGCAGAGCGCTCCACGTACACAGTCTGTCAGCCGGCCCGAGCCGATCGGGCAGCCCTTAACGGGTGATGTGCGCTGGAGAGTTGACGGAACTCGCCGAACAGGGCCAAGATTGGGCGTTCGCTCGGGTAATCGGTGAGTCGATGCACAAACTGGAGCCGCGGGCTGTTGAAGTCCCGTTTGGTCCGGCCAAACCGCCGTCAACACTAGGCTCGCCGCGATCAGTGACGAGCGATCGCGAATTTCCACACGTCACTGCCATTGTTGACAGCGTGTTGGTGCCGGGGAAAGCCTTGCCAATCGCGACAGGAATCGCGGCAGGCTGTCGAGGCTAGTGACTGATTTTCACGAACCACGTGTGTTGCTCGTCATGTCAGAGAATTCCGGGACGAAGAACTGGCATTTGTTGTTGCGTTAAGCGAAGGGGCGCCCTCCAAATAGTTGATGTGTGACACCTAACCAGTGGTTAAAGGATCGAAGACGGAGACGTCGCAAGGCACAGCTAATCCGCCACGTACACCGATTTGGTCTGGCCTTACGAAAACGACCAACGAAACCGACGACTCCAGTAAAGAAACATGTGGCGGACAATTGGCGACTCGGGCACGGAATCCGGCACGGAATCCAGTGGTATCCAGTCGAATTCTTTGTACAATGTAGACGTGTGAGCGATTTGAAGGGTATTGCAGAAAATGCCGGAAGTCGTGTCTTTCAAACAAGTTCGGAACAGTCGTTGAAGCGACCAGCGGGATCGAGACACCGGCCTACGGAACCGAAGGTTAGAGGTTCGAGCCCTCTGGGGTGTACTTTCTACGGCCGCCATGGGTGATCGGTACAAGTATCCCTTGTAATCCGAAGTGCCGGCGACGCTGGCTCCTGTTTTCCGAGAGATATTTGGCGGCGACTGGATCCCCATGCTAGGGTTTGTAGGGGCGACAAGTGTATCTTTTGGAACCTAGCCATGAATGCCAGTCATCTCAGCAGCGGACAGTGTGACCTTGGACCGGTGATGGGCACCATTCGATGTACGAGCGAGCGGCTGCAAATCGCACTTTGCATCGTTGCTGTGGTCGCGTTCGTCGTCTTGTACAAGTCTTACGGAACGGGTTTCTCCGTGGGATGGGGCATCGTCGGCATGGCTGTGTTCTTAACCGGCGCGGCGCTCGCATTTAAGTATCTTCCCTTTTTTAGTACTCGGTTCGTCATCGGTGAACGGGGTCTGGAAGTTTCGGTCAATGGCAAGTCCGTTCGAATCCCTTACGATCAGGTCAGCGAGTTCAGCGAAAGGCATACACATCGCTTCATGCGTCTTGGTGGCGGAAATGCATACGTCGGAAGTCGGGCCGAATTCGAAATTCTCGTCGATGGCTGCCAGCGCCCCATAAAATGCAATTGCGAGTACCATCGGGAAAAGTCAACGGCCAAGACCATTGAATTAGCACGTGAGAAGCTCTCCGCGTCAGTCGAACTGAAACTCGCGCGACTCATCGAGGGGACGGGTGAGGTGGCGATCGGCCCTAGCGTATTCCTGTCCTTTGATGGATTGCGAATTGAGGATCCTAAGTTTCAGACCAGTCGCCTGGTGCCTTTCGAAGACATCGAGACGTGGCGAAAGTCCGACACTGACATGCTTCTCTACAAAAACGGAGACGGAATGCCCTTTCTGGCGCTGCCTCTGGATTTTACCAACTTCATCCCTGGGTTTGCCTTATTGACGAAAATTCATCATCAGTGTGGCCAAGACAATCACGCCACAGTCGGCAAGTGCTGATTAACTCAAATCGGCGACTAACTCGTGCATTCGCGCAACTGGTCAAGCAATCTCGAAAATACACTGTCACTCCTCCGCGGCCAGACTGACGCAGACGAGTTCTTTATCGTTGCGGGCGAAGACGCAGCGGTCGGCGAAGGCGGGGTGGGACCAGACTACGGGGCGGCCGAAGGATTCGTTGGTGGGCTGGAGGACGTGGAAGCGGCTGAGTTCTTTGTAACCGGTCGGCGAGAGGTTGGCCAGGATCAGATCGCCCGTTTCGCTAAACAAAACGAAGCGGTCTTCGTGCTGGACCAGGAACACGGTGCCGTGGCTGGCTCGCCGGTCGCCGCCGGTCGTGGGCTGGAACGTTTGCCACAGTCGCTCGCCGTCCTTCAGCCGCACGCCAAACAGGGCTCCCAACTGGCAATCGTTGCCGTAGATCATGTCGCCGATTAGCAGCGGCGTGCTGTTGGCACAGTAGACGGCGCTCTTGGCGTCTCCGCGCCACTCGATTTCCGCGCCCGGTTTGTCGTTCAGTTTCAGCAGCGCCCCGACGTTCCCGATGCTGCTGGCAAACAGATAGTCACCTGCCTGCCGCGGCGCCGTGATCGACATGCGATAGGCCGGCGCGAGCGGCACGGTCCAGTAGACTTCGCCGGTCTGCGGGTTCAGGCTGTTGAGTGATTCGGGATGCCAGATCAGCAGTTGCTTTCTGTCAGCATGCTCGATCATCGTCGGCGGGCAGTAACCTGGTTCCGGGGCCGACAGCGCCCGCCAGACCTCGCGGCCGGTGTTTTTGTCGAAGGCCACGGCCACGCTTCCCTCGCCGCCGACAACGCAGTACAGCAGATCGCCGTCGACCAGCGGATGAGCGGCGAAGCCCCAGATCGGCGTTTCGGTTTTGTATTCTTTGGTGAGGTCCTTGCTCCACACGACTTGCCCGTCGTCCGCGTCCAAGCACAGCAGGTTGCCTTCCGCGCCTAGCGTGTAGACTTTACCCGCGTCGACCGTGGGCGTACAGCGCGGCCCGCGCGGGTAAGAGATGTTGTAGGGCCGATCGTACTCGTGCTTCCACAACAGCTTGCCCGTGTCGGCGGCGAAGCAGAGTACGCGCTCAGTGCCTTCCAGGTTGTCGCGGCCGCCCGGATTGTTGGTAGACTGGCCGGTGCGCCGCACGTAGTCGGTGACAAACACTTTGCCGCCCGCCACTGCCGGGCCGCTGTAACCATCTGCCACCGGCACGCGCCACTTGACCGGCAAGCCGTCCGCCGGGAACCGCTCGACCAAACCCTTCTCCCGCCAAATACTGTCCCGTTGCGGACCCAGCCACTGCGGCCAATCATCGGCCACCGCGGGTTGCAAAAGCGCGAGAGCGAGCAGGAACAATAACGTGGACGCGAGTCGCATGGGTGGTCTCCTGTTGATCGTTGTGGCGAACATTGTCGTTTAACCCGTAGCCGCAGGCGAGGGCGGAGCACAGGTGGCGGCATCACCAGCACCTACGCCCTTTGATGTTGCGCTATTCGACGGATGGTAGCCGAATTCGCCAGAATTTGGACGGTCGTGAGTTGGACTCCAAAACCAAATTCTGGCGAATTCGGCTACAAGTTTTTGCTAGCGCAACATCAGAACCTATGCCTACGGCTGCGGGTTAAACGAGTTAGTTTGATTTTAGTGCAAGGGGCACGTCGTTTGCGCCGGGTTGGACTTCGACTTTTAGGTCCGACAGCTCGGTGCTGCCGTATTTCTCGGGCGTTAGCAGTTTGAATTGCACCTCCTCGGTGGGCGACCTAGTGGGCATCGCTTCATTGGCGACCACCGTGGCCACGTACGAGCCGGGAGTCAGGCCGGCGCCGGTACCGGTGCTCAGTTCGTAGCAGCCCTGAGCATCGATTTGGCCGTATGCCGGGGCGCCTAATCCCGCGGCCGGATGAAAGGTCACAGTGCCCGAAGTCAACGGCTTGCCGTCAAGCGTCACTGTGCCACTGACCTGAGCTGCGTGTTTGGCACAGCCGAGCGTAAACAACGTTATCACCAGCAATGCAAATGCTGAAGTGACTCGACGCGAAATGGAGTTGGTCATTATTGCACCAATAATGTTGTTCGGCGTTTCCTGGGTGACGATTTTTGTGGCGTAAGCTTCCAGCTTGCGATTGCACGGCCAATCAACGGCAAGCAGGATGCTTACCCCACTTTTACAAAAAGCTATGGGCGAAAATCTTCGTCGCCGGTCAATCCGCTGGCGAAGGCGGCCAGCAGATCGGCGGCTTTATCAATGTCTTCCAACGAGATCATCTCGACGGCGCTGTGCATGTAGCGGTTGGGGATGCTGACCAATCCCGTCGCCACGCCCGCGCGGCTGATTTGGATGGTGTTGGCGTCGTTCGGCGTCGCGCGGCCGATGGCGGCCAACTGGTACGGGATGTTTTCCTGGACACAAACTTCGATGAGCCGTTCGGTGACCACGGGATTCATGTTCGGCCCGCGATAGATCACCGGTCCGCTGCCAAGGTTGATTTCGCCTTGTTGCTTTTTGTCGATCGTGGGGCAGTCGGTGGCATGCGTGACATCGACAGCGACGCCGACCTGCGGGTCGATGCCGTACGCGCTGGTCTTCGCGCCGCGCAGGCCGATCTCTTCCTGCACGGTCGACACGGCATACAGCGAGCACTTCAGCGGCCTGCGGCCGATCCGCCGCAGGGCCTCGATCACCACCCACAGCCCGCATTTGTTGTCCATCGCAGGCGAGTTGGCCAGATTGTTTCGCATCGGCTGATAGCCCAACTCCAACGTCACCGGGTCGCCGATGCGGATCAACTCGGCGGCTTCCTCTTTCTTCTTCGCTCCGATGTCCAGCCACAGATCCTTTTCCTTAACGACCTGTTTGCGTTCTTCGTCCGTGAGCAGATGAATCGGCTTGCGAGCGATCACGGCCGGGATCGGGCCGCCTTTGGTCCAGACGGTCATGCGCTGTCCGACCAACTGCTGCGGGTCCCAGCCGCCGATCGTTTGCGTGTAGATGAAGCCGTTCTCGTCGATCTGCGTGACGAGCAAGCCGATCTGATCGCAGTGCCCCGCGAACATCACACGCAGCGACGCGCCGGGATTGTTGCAAGCGATTACGTTGCCGTGGTAGTCGGTGGTCACCTGATCGGCGAAATCGTTTACGTATTGCCGGACCACGTCTTGAATCGGGCGTTCGTAACCGGACGGGCTGGGAGTTTCGAGTAGTTTCTTTAGAAAGTCTTGGGCGGCTGCTTCCATGGTGGTGTCATCCTAAAAAGTCCAAAAGCGGCGACGAGTCGCCGCACTCCAAGGTGTTACGATAATTCGACGGGCTCGAAGCCGATTGTAGCGGCGCGGCAGCGTGCGAAAAACGCCAGTATGTCCAGCGTGTCGTTCAACGCGCGCACG